>JBHHXA010000108.1:0-7564 GCA_046756805.1 Acidimicrobiia bacterium | reverse complement strand
GGAGACACTCCGTTGCCGATCGTGATCCCTCACGATCCATCTCCCGGTGACCGCCTGCCACCAAACCGACCGACCCCGGGGAGGTTGTCCCCGCAGGCCTCGAGTGCCGGCTGGAACGCCGGATCGTCCCGGTCGACGATGCCAAAGGGGCCGCCACCCCGGCCCGGGTCGGGTGTGAAGGTGAGATCGGGATCGGGCATGTCGAAGCCGTTGTCCCGCATGCATGCTGCAAAGACGAGCAGCTGGTCGGCGAGCTCCGTCCTGTCTTGTGCGCCAAAGCCGAGGGCGGCGCCTTCGAGGAGCTCGCGACAACCCTCGAACCCGGCCCGAATGGCGTCGCGGTCGATATCGCCCTGATTCGCTCCCGGGCCCCGTCCACGAAGCCCACCGATCCTCAGATTGCCTTCGGCGTCCACCGTGGGATCCTCGAGGTCGACGCCCGCCTCGCGCATGCACGCGACAAATCCGAGAAGCGCCTCCTCGTCGGTGGCACCGTCGGCCTCAGAGGGTGCGTCGCCGAGGGAAGCAACCGTATCGTCCGCCGCACCCACCGACTCCACGGTGCCGGTGAGCGACGCAACCTCTTCGCCTCCTTCGCCGCCACCGCCGCACGCCACGGCCAGGACGGACAGGACCGCCACGGCAACGAGTGGTCGCTTCATCGGGGTGCTCCTCGTATGAGACTCACGACGGATGGTGTCGCGCGGTGATGAACGCGTCCTGAGCCTCTCATGAGAAACGACTAAGAGCGAGCAGGCGATGGCGAGCTACCCACGTTCGATCGGTCTGCCGAAGCCGGGAAGCGTGTCCTCGCACACCTCGAGCGCCGTGATGAACGCCGGGTCCTCGAGGTCGAGGCCGCCAAACGGGTCGTCGGGCACCGTTCCGGGCGCCAAGTCCGGGTCGGGAATGTCGTAGCCGTTGTCCCGCATACATGCCGCGAACACGAGCAGCTGGTCTGCCAGCTCAGTCAGATCATCCGCATCGAACCCGAAGGACACGCCTGCGAGCAGGTCGCCACACGCATCGAAAGCCGAGCGCAGCGTGTCGGTATCGAAGTTCTCTTGCTCCACGTTGATCCGACCGAGTCGGAGGTTGCCCTCGGTGTCCACGGTCGGGTCGCCGATGTCGAAGTCGTTGGCACGCATGCATTGGGAGAACGCACGCACCGCCTCTTCGTCGGCGACGAGATCCTGCGCCGCGGCTCGATCGTCGATCGTGGTGGTCGACGCGGTTTCGTCGAGCGACGCGATACCGGTGGCAGACTCGGACCCTCCGCCGCAGGCGGTAGCGAGAACCGCAACAGCGATCGCAACTGCCGCCAGTCGTCTGATGATGCGCCTCCGGTGTGGGGGTGATGGCCGCGGGCGGACGTGGAACCGCCGCACCGGCACGATAGGGCGAACACCGAATTGCGTTTCCGTGTCGGCCCCGCTCGGAGGCGGGGTCTCCTCCTAGGGAGCGATCCGATCGTATGCCTCGACCTCGGCGGCAAACCCGTCGAGCTCGCCGATGGACGGCTGGCGCTCCCACACTGAGACGCCTTCGAGGATGTCCTGGTACCGGGCGCGCTGCTGCGGGCCGACGACGGCCCGGATGGGGACATCCTCGGCGAGGGTCTCCTGGTACCTGCGGAGGATGGCGCGATGCTGGGGACGATCGAGATCGAGCTCGAAGATCACGCCGTGGGCTGCTGCGACCATCTCGCAGGCAGCCTCACCGGTCCGGGCAACGAGAGGGCACAGCGTGGCGTGTGGTGGGCCGTGACACACGAGAACCGGATGGCCCAGGCCCTCGAGGAAGTCGAGCTCGACGTCGATGTTCGACTCGGCGGAGATATCGATCAGGATGGCGCCCTGGAGATCCACGGCTTCCTCGCTTCCCTCCATCCCACCATGGAGGGGGCCGGGTGGGGGTGTTGAGGGGCCGAAGGTCCGTTTCCGGGGATCGTTTGGTCATATCGACCATCATCTATATACTGATATCGACGCTCATCAATACGACGCAGAACCGGGAAGGTGCAAGCCATGGATGATCAAGGCACGAAGCAGGCAGTGCGTGACCGCTACGCAGCGGAAGCTCTCTCCATCATCGACAGCGATGCCGCAGGCTGCTGTCAGGCTCCGCTCGACGAGACCGGGCTCGGGACCTCCGTGTACGAGGCGCTCGGTGAGGAGAACCTGCCAGACACGGCGACCATGGCTTCGCTGGGGTGTGGCAACCCGACCGCCGTCGCCCGGCTCGGAGAGGGAGAGACCGTCCTCGACCTCGGCTCCGGCGCAGGGCTCGATGTCTTCCTTTCGGCACGAAGGGTCGGCCCAACCGGCACGGTCTACGGCCTCGACATGACCGACGAGATGCTGGACCTGGCGCGCCAGAACCAGGAGAAGGCGGGCATCGACAATGTCGAGTTCCTCAAAGGCGACATCGAGAACGTGCCGCTACCAGAGGACAGCGTCGACGTGATCATCTCCAACTGCGTGATCAACCTGTCGCCCGACAAGCCGCAGGTGTTCCGAGAGGCCCACCGGGTTCTCGTCCCCGGCGGCCGTTTCGCCGTGACGGACATCCTGACGCGACGGCCGTTCACTCCGGAGGAGACCGCTGACATGGCGCGGTGGACCGGATGCATCTCGGGCGCGCTCACCATCGACGAGTTCAGCTCGGGCCTGGCTGCCGCGGGGTTCCGCGACATCGAGGTCGACGTCAGCCACGAGCTCGGTGACGACATCGTGAGCGCCATCGTCCGCGCCACCGCGTGACCGGGGTGCTGCGCCTCAGAGTGCTGCGATCTCCGTTTCGGGTTTGAACAGCGCCCAGCTGAACCAGAAGAGCTTGGCGAAATGCGGGTACGGCTCGAGACGCTTGCCGGGCCGTCCCTCGGAACGCTCGGCGCCGTCGACCGCCCACGACCGCTCTGTCTGGTCGTCTACGACGACCCCGTCGCCTCCCGCGTGGAAACTCAGCACTTCGTCACCGAGGCGCCGGGAGAACACGCCGACGGTGTCGCCTGCCGGGTCGTAGACCACGACGATCGGCTCGCCTCCGATGTCGTCGTTGACAACGCGTTTCTGCTGAAGACCCCCGAGCGGGAACGCCCGCTGCTCGTCGCCGTTCTCGACGCCGACGACCATCGACATGGCCGGGAGCCGTGAATCGAGCTTCCCGTGCACCGGATGCCAGGGCTTCGTCCTGCGGGCCAGCCCGGGAAGCGGGATCATCCAGTCGAGCATGCTGCTCATCATCTTGTCCCTGATTCCGGTGGGAGGGAGCCGCACCAGCGCCGTGTCGGGGTGAGCCTTACGCCAGGCTTGCCAGCTGGTGATCGCGATGGGCACCGGCGCCAGCTCCTCCCCGGTGTCGGGACCGGCGACGACGCCACCGTCGAGCTGCTGGATGTAGTTCCCCCGGTCCGAATCGTGGTAGATGATGTTGTTGTTGAACGCCGAGATGGCCCTGAACCGCATCGGATCTCCGTGTAGCTCGGCCTCGAACCCGACTGCGGTATTGCACAGGATGCAGTAGGTGATGGCGACGTCCGTGCCGCCGATCGTATCGAACGCGACATGGGGACGGGCCAGCTCGGTCCGCACGTAGGCCCGCCGCTCTCCCCCGATCTCGATGCCGAGCACGTCCTCGTCGGGAGCCAGCTCGCTGTCTCCCTCGGTCGCGGTCCTCTCGATCTGTCGAGGTGGCGGCCGCATGATGACCGGCACATAGCCGCTCCAGAAGAAGAGTCCGGAGAACCCGACGACACCGCCGAGCGCCCACCACCAGCCGGATGAGCTCTCCCCCGCGATGACGAGGATGGCGAGCGCTGCGAGAAGCGCCAGCCCGACGGCGCGCAGCCACAGGCGGTTGCGGTGTATGCCGATCATCGCCGACCTCCCCGGCATATACGCCTTCAACGTCATCGGCGAGAAGGGGAAGAGCGTGACGGCGATGGCAGAGCCACCGACCACGATCAGGGCGAGTTCGAGCCAGAACATGCGTGATCTCCTCGGTCGCAGGGGGTCGCCGTGGCGAGGCGGATGACCGGGAGGCCTGATCCCCGGGATCCAGCTTGCGAGTGCGTCGAGCGTCCACGGCAATGACGCGGCACGGAGCCGCACGACCTTCAACCGCAACGACGTACCGCCGCGCCCGAACCGACGGACTCTGGCGCATCGGGATGCCGGGAACCCCAGCGGGGCCTCGATGCGTCACAGCACCGGATCGAGGGAAAGGACCGGCCGTGAACCGTCTCCGCGCACTACTCGCCACAGTCCTCCTGGTGGGAGCCGCAGCCCCGGCCGCCGCCCAGGTCGTGGAGCCTCCGCCCCGCTGCTTCGACTTCTGTCCGATCATCTGGGACGGCTCGCCGGTCGTCGTCGAGCGCTACACCGTCGACGTCGATATCGACACCCAGGTCGCCACGACCCACATCACCCAGGTCCTCCGCAACGACGGCGACTGGGTCGCAGAGGGGTTCGTGTACTTGCCGGTGCCATCGGGCGCTGCCGTCACCGATCTGGCACTGTGGATCGACAACGAGCCTGTTGGCGGCGAGCTGCTCACGGCTGAGGAAGCGGAGGAGATCTACCGCGACATCGTCCGCACGCTGCGCGACCCGGCGCTGTTGCAGTGGCTCGAAAGCGGCCTCGTGCAGCTCTCGGTGTTCCCCATCGCCCCCGGTGACACCAGGACGGTCGAGATCGAATACATCGAAGTGCTCACGGCCGAGTCCGGGCTGGTCAGGCTGGCGCACCCGCTCGGCTCCGAGCTCAACCGGGGAACGCCGATCGAGCAGCTGGCGATGACCGTCACCGCCTCCACCGCGGATCCGCTGCGCGCCATCTACTCGGCCACGCACGACATCGACGTCGACCGCGAGGACGAGCGGCGCTTCGTCGCCAGCTTCGAGGAGCGCGACGCCGACCCCGACTCGGATTTCGTCCTCTACTACTCGACTTCCGGTGAGAGCATCGGCGTCGATGTGCTCTCCTTCCGCGAACGCGGCGAAGACGGCTACTTCTTGCTGCTGGCCGCACCGGGTCTCGACACCGACGTGGAGACCGTGGCCAAGGACGTCGTCGTGGTGCTGGATCGCTCCGGCTCCATGGAAGGACAGAAGTTCGAGCAGGCGCTGGAGGCCGCCCGGTTCGTCCTCGACAACCTCGGTGAGAACGACCGCTTCAACGTCATCACCTTCTCCAGCACTCTCCAGAGCTATGCCTCGCGTCTCCAGCCCGCAGATGCCGCGTCCGACGCGGCCGAATGGCTCGATCGCCAGGCCGCCGCCGGGTCCACGGACATCAACCGGGCGTTGCTCGAAGCAGTCGAACTGGCCGATGACGAGCGGCCCGCCTACGTGATCTTCCTCACGGACGGGCTCCCCACCGAGGGCGTGCAGAACCCCGATCGCATCATCGACAGCGTCGTCGATGCTGCCCCGGACAACGTCTCCGTGTTTGCGTTCGGTGTCGGGTTCGATGTCGACACGGTTCTGCTCGACTCGCTCGCCGAGAACCATCACGGCACGACGAGCTACGTCGTCCCGGGAGAGCGGATCGACGAGATCGTGTCCGGGTTCTACGCCAAGGTGACGACACCCGTGCTCACCCGCGTCCAGATCGACATCGACGGCGTCGCGGTGCGCGACCTCCATCCCCGAGAGCCGGGCGACCTCTTTGCGGGCGAGCAGCTGGCTTTGGTCGGTCGCTACGACGACGGCGGCCCGGCGACGATCACCCTGCGCGGCCTGGTCAACGGCGAGACGACCACCTTCACGTACGAGGACGAACGATTCCGCACCACCGGCGGTGCCGAGTTCCTGCCGCGGCTGTGGGCAACCCGCAAGGTGGGCTCGCTGCTCAAGGACATCAGGCTCCACGGCGCCAGCCAGGAGGTCATCGAGCAGATCATCGAGATCGCAAGCCGGTACGGCATCGTGACGCCGTATACGTCGTTCCTGGTTACCGAGCCCCGGCCCCTCACGTTCGACGACGTGCAGGAGATGGCGCGGGATCAGCTCGGGTCTGGAGCATTCGACGTCCGTCGCTCGGGCGAAGATGCGGTGGCGTACTCCTCGGCAGCCGAGGCGCTCACATCGGCACAGGCGGCCCCCGAGGTCGACACCGACTCCCGGAGCACGGTCCGCGTCACCGGGAGCCGGGCGTTCGTCCTGGTCGAAGGAGTGTGGACCGATACCGCGCACGACGGGTCGGCGACGGTCGAGGTGCCGTACCTTTCGGACGCCTACTTCGCACTGGCGGCGAGCCGGCCGGAGGTGGCCGAGGCGCTCGCGCTCGAGGAGCGCGTCCTCGTCCAGGTCGACGGTGTCGGCTACGAGATCGTGGCCGAGGACGCCGCCGTCGGGCCGGTGAGCCTCCCCGAGCCGCTGGCCGAAGATCCGCCCGTGGTCGCTTCGGTGCTGGTGACCGTACCCCCGGACCCGGCGACGGCGACGACCGCTGCGCCATCTCCCCCGCCGACCGGCGCCCCGTCCACAACCGTCGTGACGAGCGTGGCGCTGGGGACGCAACCCGCGATCCCCGAAGCCGACGATGGTGGACCACCCGTGTGGCTGCTGACGGCGCTCGTCGCATTCGCTCTGGGCGCTGTGGCATGGCGGCTCGCAAGACGCCGTAGAGCGCCGGTCGAAGAACCCACGGAGCTCGATACCCCGGAACACGTCCGCATGTAGCGCCCGGGGCTCGCGGTCACGGCCAGAAGCCACAGGCTGATTGATCTCTGACCCATTGACGACCCATTGTCGCCCTTGTGACAATGTGGTCTACAGGATATGGAACGTCCGTCTTCGGATGCCCTCCGCCACGGCGTTGGAGGACGTCGCTGCGGAGGCTGCCTCGGGAATCCCAAGCAAGACCCGGAGGAGGATCGTTATGGAGAGGCTGGCTTTGGTCTTGAAAATACGGGCGGTCGTGTTCGTAGCGTATGGCCTGTCGTTTCTGCTGGCCCCCGACTTCACCCTGGACACGATCTTCGGGTGGGAGGGCGCCGAAACGTTCTTCGCCCGCATCGCGGGAGCCACGTTCCTGGCCTTGGGATGGTTCGACTGGCTGGTTGCGAGCCGTCTCGAATCGCGGTTCGACATGGTGTGGCCGCTGGTGTTGGTGCCGGCGCTCCTCCTGGCGGTCGTCGTCGGGCAACGGGTCGCCGGTAACTACGACGGGACCGAGTTCTTCTACTGGACCTCGATCGCGGTGACAGTGTTCTTCACCGCCGCAGTCGGCGGATCCCGGCTTGCGGTGGGGACAACAGAAACCCCTGCCGCGGGGAGAACACAGCTCGAGACCGGATGACCAAGTCGCGATGTGGAGCGCGATGGCGACAACGTGGGTTCTCGAGCCCGTCGCCTGACCCGGACGTCAAGTCCAAGCCAACCTGGCTCATCGACTCCAAGCGGTCGGGCGGCGAGCGGCTGAACCATGAGCTGCGAAGGGAGGCCAGCCCGGGTAGGAAAGGCCGTCATCTACTGCCGGGGTCCTGCGCCGAACACGATTCGCTGGACGGGTGGCCTGCAACGCACCAGACGTCTCTCTATGCACTGAAGCGGCGGTCG
>JBHHXA010000107.1:0-7579 GCA_046756805.1 Acidimicrobiia bacterium | reverse complement strand
GACTCGTACACCTTCAGCTCCTGGGACCACTCGACGTTGTAGCCCTCGTCCTCGACGTCGATGCACGGCTTGTTGACATCCAGCTCGTCGAGGGTCTGCACCGTCTTCAGCTCGATGAATCTCGAGCCCGTGAGCCAGGCGGCGACGATGTTCTGCGCCATCTGGGTGTGTGGTCCCGCTGCCACCCCGAACGGTGTCTCGAGGACCGTGCCGTACTGTTCCCTGCGGAAGCGATCATCCGCGCCGGGCACGAAGAACGAGGCGCGGGGTATGCCGAAGATGGATCCGCTGCCCTCCAGCTCCGTGAACACCCAGCTCGTCAGCTGCTCCATGGAGATGGGATGGAAACGGTCTGACATGACTCGCACCTCGCTGTGCTGCTAGCGGCTCACTTCACGACTTCATAGCAAGGCGTGGAGACGGACGGCTTGCTCCGTGGCCTTGGCGCGCACCTCATCGGCGTCGATGCGCGTGGGAGCGCCATCGGCAAACACGACTTCGTCGCCAACGACGACCTCCAGGGGCCTGATCCCCGGCGTGAAGGCCAGGTGCCATGGATCCATCGGGTCGTAGCTCCACGTCACCCGGTCGTCCCGGGCTTCGGGTACGAGCGACCAGCCCTCCTCCAGCCACGACCATGCCGTGTCGGGGGTCGCGGTGACGTCGACCGAACGGTGCATCACGTACGCCAGACGGAACGACTCGATCATGTTGGACCCGATGCCGTCTGTCCCGAGCGCGACCGGATTCGCCAGCCGTGCGGGTTCTGCGTAACCGACGGCGTTGTTGAGGTTCGACCTCGGGTTGTGGAGCACGGTACCCGCCAGCCGATGGTCGGTAGGGAGGTGCACGCAGTGTGCGAGGAGCCAGTCACCTGTCGTGAGCCCTTCGAGTCGAGCCGGCGCATCGATGTCCCCGACTCCCTCCGCGACGTGGATGTGGACACCCGCCCCGAGCTCCTGCGCCAGGGCGGCTGCCTCCTCGAGCGTTCCGTCTGCGCAGGTGAACGCAGCGTGAACGCCGACAAGACCCCGGCCACCCGACTCGAGGAATCGCCGGTTCTCCTCGAGACCTCGTCTCGCACCGTCGGCGCCGTGTCTGTCTGTGACGCCGTAGGCGCCCACAACCCGGACTCCGACCTCGGCGCATGCGTTCGCGATGACGTCGAGGCTGCCCTCGATCGCGTTGGGGCTCTCGTGGTGGTCGATGATCCCGGTGGTTCCGCTCTCGAGGGCCTCGAGCGCACCGAGCTTCGCCGACCATTCGAGCATCTCCAGGTCCAACGCCGAGTCGAGACGCCACCAGATCTGCTCCAGGATCTCCTGGAAGCTGGTCGGCGTCCTCGGCGGAGCAGGCATGCCGCGCGCCAGCGTCGAGTAGAGATGGTGGTGAGCGCAGACGAGACCCGGAGTAGTCGCAGTCATGTCGCCGGGACGTCGACGGGGTCGTGTGTGAGCATCGGGAGTCGGTTGCGCCATAGACCGTCCACCTCGTGGAGGGCGGCTGCGACGGCGCCCGCCGTGGGCACGAGCCCGATCTCACCGACGCCTTTGATGCCGTAGGGGGCGTCCGGCTGGGGCTCTTCGATGAGGATCACATCGACCTCAGGCATGTCTCTGGGTCGAATGATCCCAAGGCTGCGCAGCGTCATGTTGGTCGGTGCGCCGCTCGCATCACATGGGAAATCCTCGGTGAGTGCGTAGCCCAGACCCATGTGCACCCCGCCTTCGATCTGGCCCTGGCACAGGATGGGGTTCACGACCCTGCCGACATCGTGAGCGGCGACCACCTTCTCGATCTGGCCGGTGGCGGCGTCGGCAATGACCACCTGAGCAGCGTAGCCGAAGGTCGAATGGATGATCGGGTGCGCGACGCCGTCGTCGATGCCTTCGGTCCAATCGACGACGTAGCGCCCGTGATAGTCGACCCCCGGGACCCGTCCGCCGGCGTCGGCGGCGCGGCAGGCATCCGCCACGGCGCCGGCGCCCATCAGCGTGCCGCGGGATCCGGTCGTCTGGCCGGTGCCGAGCTCCCTCGTGGTATCGACGACGACCCGCACCGTCTCGGGGTCTACGCCGAGCTCCTCGACGGCGACCTGGAGCGCGACCGTGTGGATGCCCTGACCCATCTCCGTCCAGCAGTGACGGACTTCGACGGTGCCGTCCGCCTCGAACCGGAGGACGGCCCCCGCGCTCTCCACGGATCCGTTCCCGAGCCCGGAGTTCTTCAAACCGAGCCCGACACCGACGGCCTTGCCCTGATCCCGGGCCCGCTCGTAGGCGGGCCACACGGCATCCAGACAGCGACGCGCACCACGGCTCCCCTCGTCCATCACCTGGCCCGGACCCCACACGGCGCCGGGATCGACCACGTTGCGGGCGCGGATCTCCCAGCCGCTGAGGCCCGACTTCTCGGCGAGCCGGTCCAGCACACCCTCGACGGCAAACTGGGCCTGGTTGGCGCCGAAGCCGCGGAACGCACCGCACACGGAGTTGTTGGTGCGGACCGCCGTGGACTCCACGTCGATGTTGGGTATCGAGTATGCGCCCCCGGCGTGGCCTGCCGCCCGCTCCAGAACCTTGGTGCCGACCGAGGCGTACGGGCCGGTATCGCCGATCATCCTCGCCCGTAGCGCCGTGAGGTGGCCGTCGCCGTCACACCCCGCGGTGAGATGGATGCGAATCGGGTGTCGCTTGGGATGAAGCAGCAGCGACTCCTCCCGCGTGAGCGTGCACTTGACCGGTCTGCGCAGCAGCCACGCCGCGAGCGCCGTTTGCGCCTGGTTCGACATGTCCTCCTTGCCGCCGAAGGCGCCTCCGTTCGAGACGAGCTCGACGACGACGAGGCCGGGTTCGACGCCGAGGACCGAAGCGATCTGGTCACGGTCGTCCCAGACGCCCTGACCACCGGAGTACACCGTGAGCCCGCCGTCCGCGGTGGGGACCGCGAGCGTCGATTCGGGTTCGAGGAACGCCTGCTCGACGCGTTGGGTCTCGAACACTTCGTCGACGACGTGGACGGCATCGGCCAGCGCGGCGCGAACGTCACCGCGTGCGTAGCGGGACACCGACAGGGTGTTGCCTTCGATTCCCCACACCGCGTCCTCGGTGGCCGTCAGCGCTTCGAGAGGATCCGTCAGCGTGGCATGGACCCGGTACTCGATCTCGATGGCCGCGGCCGCCCTTCGTGCGGTCGCCACGTCGGTTGCGACCACGAGCGCCATCACGTCGCCCAGGTACGACGTGCGACCTCCCTCGGGGATGAACACAGGCCAGTCCGCGTGGATGAGGCCAACACGGAGCTCACCCGGCACGTCGGCCGCGGTGATGACGCGCACGACTCCGTCGATAGCCAGGGCGGGCGCAGCATCGATCGACAGAACGTCTGCTCTGGCGTGATCCGCGAGACGCACCGCGGCGTCGAGCATGCCCGTGACGCGCATGTCGTCGATGAAGGGCCGGTCACCGAGCGCCAGGTCGAGGCTCTCGTACTTCACCCCGGCCTTTCCCAGACCGGTGGGCAGCTTGGGAACGGGCACCTGGCCCGAAACGAGCATGTCGATGGCGTCGAAGATCTTCGCATAGCCCGTGCAGCGGCAGAGGTGGGCGCCGAGCCTCCCTGCAGCATCCCTACCCGATGCGGCGGCTCCCTTCTGATCCAGATATGCCTTGACCCTGACCAGAATGCCGGGCGTGCAGAAGCCACATTGCAGCGCACCCGTCGCGGCGAAGGCCGATGCCAGGTGATACCGGTCTGCCGGCGAGAACCCCTCGAGAGTGGTGATCGACCGCCCCCTCACCTTGTCCATGGGCGTTTGGCAGCTGACCCGGGCCTTGTCGTCGAGGAGCACCGTGCAGGCTCCACATTGGCCCGATGGCGCGCATCCGTCCTTCGGCGAGAGCACGCTGAGCTCTTCGCGGAGCGCTGCAAGCAGATGGGGATGGTCTGCGCTCGCCGTTGTCGTCGCACCGTTGAGCGTGAACTGCACGCTGTCCTCTGCTCCCGGCACGGCTACCCACCTTCGTTCACGAACGCGACGCATGATCGGCAGCGCCACCGCGGCTTGTCAATGGACTGCGCCACGCGGTTCTACCTCCAGCGCAGCGCCGACTTCGACCGCGAGGAGGAGTCGGCCCTCAACGTCGAGCTGGGAGCCTGCGACGGGTAGCGTGCCCGACGTCATGCCCGCCACGACGCACATCGTCGATCTCGACGGTCCCGTCCACTATGCAGATCATGGTGGAGACGGCCCCCCTCTGGTGATGGTCCACGGGCTCGGTGGCTCGCACCTCAACTGGGGACTCGTGGCCGGATCCTTTCAATCGGCGCATCGGGTCTACGCCCCGGACATGATCGGGTTCGGACTCACGCCGCTGGCCGGGCGCAAGGCAACGATGGAAGCTCAACGTGAGCTGTTGACCCGATTCATCGACGAAGTCGCTGGAGCGCCCGTCACACTGATGGGCAACTCGATGGGTGGGCTCATCAGCATGCTGACGGCGGCGGCCGACCCCGAGCGGATCGCAATCCTCGTGCTCGTCGACCCCGCCCTTCCGCTCGCGTCCCCCACCGATATGACCCGCACGAGTCTGGTGCGGCTGGGCCTCCCGATCGTCCCCTTCGTGGGACCGGCGATGCTTCGCCGCTACAACGGCTCGATCTCACCGCAGGAGCAAGTCGACCAGACCCTCGAGCTGCTCTGCTCGCGGCCGGAGCGGGTCGGGCCCGAAACGAGGGCGGAGATGGCGGAGATGGTTCGGCTGCGGCACACCATGGAGTGGGCGATACCGGCGTTCACACAGGCGATGCGGTCGATCACCCGGGTGCTCGTGAGACGCAGCAGGTTCATGTCACAGACCGTGCACCGTATCGCGGCGCCGACACTGCTGCTCCACGGTGAAGCCGACTCCATCGTCGCACCCGGTGCAGCCCATTCGGTCGCCGAGGCTCGACCCGACTGGCACCTGGAGTTGCTCCCCGACATCGGGCACATCCCGATGATCGAGACGCCGGATCGCTTCACCGCCGCGGTGACACCCTGGCTGGACGCACACCCGGCTCTCGCTTAGGCCCAGAGCGCCTCGAGCACACCGGCAACGGGATCAACCCCCGCCGAACCCGGGATCGAAGCCTCCTCCGGTGCAATCTCTCCGGCGCTCGTGACGTCGAACGCGCGCTTGGCAGGGCCGTCGAGAAACCGGGTGAGCGGCGCATAGGTGTGGGCTCCGCTCGCACCGAACCGCGCGTGATAGTACCGCTGTGGCGACAGCACCGTGAGCGTGTCCTTCGCCCTGGTCAGAGCGACGTAGAGAAGCCGCCGCTCCTCGGCGAGACCACCGGGCTCGCCGAGTGACATGTCCGAAGGGATGTTCCCGTCTGAGGCGTGGATGACGTACACCGTCCTCCACTCCCCGCCCTTTGCGGAATGAATCGTGCTGAGGATCAGGTAGTCGTCGTCGAGATGTGGAGCGTCCGCGAGATCGGAGGTGCGGGCCGGCGGATCGAGCACCAGATCCGTGAGAAACGCCGCCCTCGTCGCCGACCCCCCGGCGAGCGCCGCCAGCCGTTCGACGTCGCCCAACCGCACGCCCGGATCGTCGTACGCCTCCGGGAACGTCGCCTGACAGAACGGAAGAAGCCGCTCGATCTGACCCGCCACCGGCTCCTCACCCGACGCCACGTCGACCAGAGCGGAGCCCAGCTCCGCCAACGGCACGCGAGCTTCTCCCGGCAGCGGCACATCGAGCCCGGCAAGCGCCTCGATCGCAGCGCCGGGAGCACCGACGACACGGGCATGGATCTTGCGCGCCGTCGCAGGACCGATCCCGGGAACCAGCCGCAGGACCCGGTGCCACGCCAGCTCGTCGCGCGGGTTCTCCACCATGCGCAGCATCGCCAGCACGTCCTTGACATGCGCAGCTTCGAGGAATCGCAGGCCTCCGAACTTCACGAAGGGTATGTCGCGCCGCCCCAGCTCGATCTCGAGCCCCGCAGAATGGTGACCTGTGCGAAAGAGGACACACTGGTCCCGCAGCGACACGCCCCGCTCCCTCTGTTCGAGGATGCGATCGCACACGGCGCCGGCCTGCGCGGTCTCGTCCGTGGCGACGACGAGCTCGGGCCGGGGCCCGTCCCCACGCTCGGACCACAGCTCCTTCTGGACGACCTCGGAGGCCTCCGCGATGACCGCGTTCGCCGCCGCGAGGATCTGGGGCCGCGACCGGTAGTTCTGCTCGAGCGTGACGACCTTCACACCGTCGAAGCGCTCGCGGAACGTTGCGATGTTCTCGATCGAAGCTGCGCGAAACGAGTAGATGGCCTGGGCGTCGTCCCCGACCGCAGTCACGTTGCCGCCGGAGCCCACCAGACCGTGGACGATGTCACCCTGGACCCGGTTCGTATCCTGGAACTCGTCCACGAGGACGTGGTCGAACAGCGAGGTCACGGCACCGGCGACCGGCGAATCGAGCAGTGCCTTCCAGTAGAGCAGGAGATCGTCGTAGTCGACGACGTTCTGCTGCCGCTTCCGCTCGACGTATCCGCGGAACAGCTCGCGCAACGCATCGCCGTGCTCGGAGCACCACGAAAACCGTTCCTCGAGGACACGATCGAGATGCTCCTGGGCGTTGGCGAGCCGTGAGTAGATGGCAACGATGGTCTCGGCACGCGGGAAGCGACGTTTGCCGTTCCCGAGCCCGGCATCCGCTCTGAGCAGGGCAAACAGATCAGCGGCATCGGTCTGGTCGACGATGCTGAACCCCGGGTCCAGTCCGATGGCGGAGGCGTGTCTGCGCAACAGCCGGTTGGCGACGCCGTGGAACGTCCCGCCCCAGATCCGCGTCGTCGTCGCATCACGCAACATCGACTGAGCCCGCCGGATCATCTCCGCGGCAGCGCGTCGCGTAAAGGTGAGGAGGAGGATGCGCTCGGCGGGTACACCGTCCGCGATGAGACGGGCGACTCGCGAGGCGAGCGTCCTCGTCTTCCCGCTCCCCGCTCCGGCTACGACGAGGAGAGGACCCGCGCCGTGCTCGACGGCATCGCGCTGCCGATCGTTGAGACCGGCGGCCCAGCCCGGCTCCGCAGCCGCAGGTGACGTGATGGCGAACATGTGTTCGATGATAGGCGCTCCGATGTCGGAACCCGCATCATCGACAGACGGATCAGCCCGTGACCTCGGGAGGAGCCGTGATCGGGCTCGTGTTCTCCAGGGGAGCAAACACGGTGACGGTCTCTACGCTCACGCCTTCGACGATGGCCCGGTACCTCGCCTGCGTGAGCACCGCGTCTCGGATCGTGAGCAGCACCTCGACCGGTGCACCAGAGAGACCGAGGACCTCGGCCGGGTATATCGCCACCAGCCCCACGCTCCCAGCCGCATCGTCCGTGCTTCTCAGAGATGTCGGCGCGGAGAGCGCGGTGAGCGGGTTGTTCAACGGCGGCTCTCCGTCGAGTTCCTGCCACTCCCCATCCGGGAGCCGGGTCCACTGCCCCGTCCCGGTGATGAGGTAGTCGACCACGCCATCCCCCGATGCGATCGACAGCTCGGAGGAGCCCTCGAGCCATCTGCCTTCGATGG
>JBHHXA010000106.1:0-7664 GCA_046756805.1 Acidimicrobiia bacterium | reverse complement strand
GAGATCCGCGACGACCATCGGCAGCACACCGGGGAGTGGCTCGCCACAGTCGAGGAGGAATCGGTCTTCGACCTCGAGGACCTCGACCACGGCTCCGCCGACGGCGCCGATCTGCAAGGTCGCCGGCGCCTGGGCGATCACCCGCAGCCCGTCCAGGTCGATGGCGAACGGCCCGGGCGTGAAGCGCATGACGGTCGCTCCCCGATCGGTCGCAAGCTCCGGTGCCGCTGCGATTGCCTCCGCACACCGGTTGGCTCCGTAGAGGTGAATCGATTCCGGGTGTACGACCCTCGCCACGGCTGCTTCATCGCCTCCTCTCGTCGCGTTCCACGCTGCGGCCAGGGGCTCGAGCGCACGGCGTCGATCTTCGGAGACCCCGGGGCGGGGTGGCGGCAGCGTCCTCTCCGCGGCGCTCGTCGGGGATGAGGTCGTGGTCTCTGCCGGCTGTTCTGTGGCAGGTCCACAGGCGGCGGCGCCCATGACGGCGGCCAGGACGACGGCGAGAGCACGGCGGTGGCGCATCACCCCATTGTGGCCGTCTGCGAACCGAACTCTCCGAGGGACGTCCCGTGGGAGTCCGTAGACTCTGCGCGATGTTCGATGCTCTCACGGCCAGGCTCGGCGACGTGTTCACGCGGCTCCGCGGCAAAGGCAGGCTCTCGGAGGCAGATGTGGGCGAGGCGCTGCGCGAGGTGCGGCTCGCTCTCCTCGAGGCCGACGTCAATGTGGGCGTGGCGAAGTCGTTTCTCGCCAGGGTGCGGGAGCGAGCGGTCGGAACCGACGTGCTCAAGAGCCTGACGCCGGGTCAGCAGGTCATCAAGATCGTGCACGAGGAGCTGGTGACCACTCTCGGTTCGGTGGTTCCCCTGGCGCGGTCGGATTCGCCGCCGCTCGTCATCCTGATGGTCGGGCTTCAGGGGTCGGGCAAGACCACCTCCGCAGCGAAGCTCGCCAAGCACCTCAAGGCGAAGGGCAAGCGCCCCCTCCTCGTCGCAGCGGACCTGAGACGTCCCGCAGCCATCGACCAGCTCGAGACGCTCGGTAGCCGGATCGCCGTGCCGGTCTTCGTGGACCGTGGGGCAAAGGCCACCAAGCTGGCAAAGGCCTCGTTGCGCCACGCACGCTCCGAAGGGCACAACGTCGTCATCATCGATACGGCGGGACGACTCCAGATCGACGACGAGCTGATGTCCGAGCTCGCTGCGGTGCGGAAGGCCGCAGATCCGGACGAGGTCCTTCTGGTGGTGGATGCCATGACGGGTCAGGAGGCCGTCAACGTGGCCCGCGGGTTCCTCGATTACACCGACCTCAGCGGACTGGTGTTGACGAAGCTCGACGGCGACGCCCGCGGTGGGGCGGCCATCTCCGCGCGAGAGGTGACGGGCCGTCCGATCAAGTTCGTGGGAGTCGGAGAGGGTCTCGACGACCTCGACGTGTTCTACCCCGACCGGATGGCCTCCAGGATCCTCGGCATGGGCGACGTGCTGACGCTCATCGAGAAAGCCGAGTCGACGTACGACGAGGATCAGGCAGCCGTCGCCGCCGAGAAGCTCCGAACCGCGAGCTTCGATCTCGAGGACTTTCTCGAGCAATTCCAGCAGCTGCGGAAGATGGGTCCCCTCCAGCAGCTGGTTACTATGCTGCCGGGCGCCGGACGTGCGTTGCGCGATGTCGAGGTCGGTGACAAGGACCTCGGTCGTGTCGAGGCAATCATCCGTTCGATGACTCCCGAAGAGCGGCACAACCCGAAGATGATCAAGGGAAGCCGCAGACGCCGCATTGCAGCGGGTTCGGGAACACGTCCACAGGACGTGAATGCCGTCCTGAAGCAATTCTCCGAGGCGCAAAAGATGATGAAGGCGATCGCCGGTGGCAAGAGCCCGATACCCGGGCTCGAGATGCCGGGCACAGAACGACGAAGAAGAGGTAGGTGACCGAGCCATGCCGGTGAAGATCCGCCTGACGCGGATGGGGAAGAAGAAGCAGCCGACGTACCGCGTCGTGGTGGTCGACTCACGCAAGCCGCGGGACGGCGCATACCTGGAGCAGATCGGTCGCTACGACCCCAGGCAGGAGCCATCGCTCGTCGAGATCGACAACGACAAGGCGCTGAAGTGGCTGAGCACCGGCGCACAGCCGACGGATCGTGCCAAGAAGCTCCTGGAGATCTCGGGTGCCTGGCAGCAGTTCCGGGTCTCGAAGGGTGACATCCACACCATCGAGTCCATCCCCGAGCCACCCGCCGCGGTCCCAGCCGCAGCCGCTGTGGCCGCCATACCCGTGGCTGAGATCCAGCCCGAGATCCACGTCGTCGGCCACGATGTCCAAGACGAAGTGCCGGTGGAAGCCGAAGCGGCCGATACCGGGGCCCAGGAGGCGCCGGAGGCGCAAGACGAGACCGCAGCAGAAGACGAGACCGCAGCAGAAGACGAGGAGCAGCAGTGAGCGAGGGAGAGATCGTCGACCGGGTCGTCCGCTACATCGCCAAGGAGATCGTCGACGACGCCTCGAAGGTCGAGGTCGAGGTGGTTCCCGACGGCGAGGAGTCCGTCGTCGCCGAAGTGAGGACAGCCAAGCGCGACATGGGCCGGGTCATCGGCAGACGAGGCAGGGTGGCGAAGGCCATCCGCACGGTTGCCCGGGCAGCCGGGGACGAAGAGGGACTCGACGTGCAGGTCGAGTTCCTGGACTGATCCGTGACCGGGCGGGATCGGATCGCGATCGGCTATGTCCGGCGGGCCCACGGGTTGCGTGGGGAAGTCATCATCCGGCCGCTGAGCGACGACCCGAAACGGTTTGCCGTCGGGAGCAGGTTCGTCACCGATGAGGACAGCGGTCGATCGCTCGTCGTCCAGTCGACCCGTTCCCATGCCGACGGGGTACTCGTCGGGTTCGGCGGTGTGTCGGATCGCACCGCAGCCGAGCATCTGCAAGGCGTGACCCTCACCATCGACGCCTCGGAGCGTCGCGAGCTCGGTGAGGGCGAGTACTGGCCCGAGGACCTGACGGGTCTCATCGCGGTCACCCCGGATGGCACACACCTCGGCACCGTCACCGGTGTCGTCCTCACAGATGCCCAGGATCGCCTCGTCGTAGCCACATCGGAGGGTGGCGCCGTCGAAGTGCCGTTCGTCGAGCCCCTCGTCGGCGACGTGCATCCTTCGCTCGGTCACATCGTCGTCGACCCACCACAAGGCCTGTTCTGACCACACCGGTCGTCGGAGGCGAGAAGGGGCGCTGCCGCCCGTCGTCGTAGGATGCCGCGCCAAGGAGCCGCAGCGGAAACGCCATCGCATCGCGGTGACCGGCGTCGTCCAGGGTGTCGGCTTCCGACGCATCGTCTACGGGCTCGCACGGCACCTCGTTCTCGATGGGTTCGTCGGCAACGACGGAGTGGTCGCGCTGAGCGGCGGTGTCTTCCAGAACGTTTTCCTTCTACGATCTTCGATCGAGGGGCTACGAGGCGCGGGCTTCACTGTGCTGACGCATCGTCTTGTCCCGCCCAATGACGGCGGCCTCGCCCTCGGGCAGGTCGTGGCGGCGAACGCATGAGGAGAACCTTGTATGTGTCTCGGTATCCCCGGACGGGTGATCGAGATCTACGACACCGACCCGGTCATGGGAAAGATCGAGAGTCGGACACGGCGCCACTCCACGGACCGGTGGCGAACCTGCTCGCCACGGGCATCGACGTCCACACGCTCCGGGACCCGACGCGAGGTGGGCTGGCCTCCGCCCTCAATGAGATCGCACGTGCTGCCGGAGCGGGCATCGTGATCGAGGAGCAGGCGTTGCCCGTGAGACGCCCCGTCGCGGCCGCCTGTGAGATGCTCGGTCTCGACCCGCTCTACGTCGCCAACGAGGGAAAGCTGGTTGCGATGGTGCCCGGCGACCAGGCAGATGCGGCACTCGCGGTGATGCGGGACCACGAGCTCGGACGAGACGCGGCCGTCGTGGCTTCGGTGGTCGCCGGCCACCCGGGGATGGTGGTGGCCCGCACCGCGCTGGGCGCAACGCGTATCGTCGATACCCAGGTGGGGGAGCAGCTCCCGCGGATCTGTTGAGAGGCCCCGATCCCGGAGGAACTGTGACGGAGCACGACACCGCCCCCATTCGCACCGAGGAGCGGTTCGACGAGGAGGTCGTCGCGGCGTACCTGCGCGAGCACCTTCCGGAGCTCGTCGGTGCAGCGGACATCCGCTTCGACCAGTTCCCCGGCGGTGCAGCCAACCTCACATATCGGGCGGTGGCCGGGGACGTCGAGCTCGTTCTGCGGCGAGCGCCGCTGGGCGAGGTCGCCAAAGGCGGCCACGACATGGCGCGCGAGCACCGGGTCCTGTCCCGGCTGTGGAGCGCATTCCCGGCTGCACCGCGGGCCTATCACTACTGCGACGACGCCGCCGTCCTGGGGAAGCCGTTCTTCGTGATGGAACGGCGCCGCGGCTACGTCGTGAGAACCGCCTGGCCCGAGGTCTTCGGAGATGATCCCGGGGTGCGGCGCCGCGTGTGCGAGCACCTCGTCGACACGCTGGCGGATCTTCACGAGGTCGATCCTGCCGCAGTGGGTCTCGGGGATCTGGGCCGGCCGTCCGGATTCGTGGAACGGCAGGTGATCGGCTGGGGCAGGCGGTGGGATGCGGCCAAGACACGCGATGTCCAAGACATGGACATGCTCACGGGCGCCCTGCTGCGCGAGATCCCAGACCCACAGACGGCGGCAATCCTGCACAACGACTACAAGCTCGACAACACGATGGTCTCTGCTGCGGGTGATCTGGTGGCGGTCTTCGATTGGGACATGGCCACCCGTGGCGATCCCCTCGTCGACCTCGGAGCCCTCATCGGGTACTGGGTCGACACCGGCGGAACGACCCAGGTGGTGTTCGGGAGCCGCGTCCAGGCGTTGACGCCCTACATGTCGAAGTCCGAGGTGGTCGAGCGGTATGCGACGAGAACCGGATTCGACATGGGAAAGGTGCGTTTCTACGTAGCCCTCGCCTACTACCGGGTCGCTGTGATCCTCGAGCAGATCTACACGAGGTACGCGAGAGGGCAGACGACGGACGAGCGCTTCGCCGAGTTCAGTGCAGCGGCACCGCTGCTGGCGGCAACCGCACGCGAGGTCCTCGAGGGCGGCGACGTCCTCTGAGAGGCGGCGTCAGAACTTCGTGTAGCCGCCGTCGATCACGATGGCGTCTCCCGTGTGCCACCGGCTCGCATCGGATGCGAGGTACACCGCGATGCCGGCGAAGTCGTCCGGCTTCCCCCACCGGCCGAGCGGGTGCCGGGGCAGGACGCGGGACTGGAATCTGTCGAGAGCGAACGCGTCTTCTGTCATGGCCGTCTCGACCCAGCCGGGGACCACGGCGTTGGCTCTGATCCCGTAGCGCCCGTACTCGACCGCGAGGCTGCGTACCAGAGCCTGGAGAGCCGTCTTGGTGGCTGCGTAGTGCTCGCCGCGGGGCACGCCCATGATCGCCGCGGTCGAGCTCGTGGCGACCAGCGAGCCCGGCGCATCACGGTCGCGTAGGTGCCGGATCGTCTCGGCGAATACGGCGACGACACCGAGCAAGTTGACGTCGACGACGCGGCGCCAGTTCGCGAGAGACGTCTCGTGGAACCGTTCCCTCGTGCCGGAGATCCCTGCATTGGCGAAACAAGCGTCGACGGCGTCGAATCGAGCCAGGGTCGCCGCGAATGCGTCTGCGATCGAGCCCTCGTCCGTCACGTCGCACACGAAGGACTCGACGGCGGTGTGGTGTCGGCGGAGGTCGGCGACGGCTCTTGCGTTCTTCGATGCGTCTCTTCCCCAGATCGCGACCCCGGCACCTGCCGCTGCCAGGCCGTGGGCCATGCCGAGGCCGATGCCGCCGTTGCCACCCGTGACGACGGCTACCGACTGGGTGAGATCGAAGATCGAGGTCACGGGGAGAGTGTGGTCGGGAACCGGTTCGAGTACAACGCGATCGGGGTATCGAGAAATACTGCTCATGAGCTAATGAGCTAGAGTTCGAAACTATGCGAACGGATGAAGTCTTCCGGGCGCTTTCGAGCGCAGTCCGGCGAACGATCCTCGTGCACCTTCGCAACGGTGAGCTGAGCGCTGGCGAGATCGCTTCGCGGTTCCGTCTCGCGGCCCCCACCATCTCCCGCCACCTCGGGGTGTTGAAGACCGCATCCCTCGTGAGCGAACGGCGCGACGGGAACAGGATCTTCTACCGGGCGCATCCCGATCGGGTCGCGAACACTCTCACGGGATTCGTCGGAAAGGTCCTGCCTGCCGGCGGAGGACGCCGCGGTTCGTCTCGGGGAGAGGAGTCCTGATGCAGATCGCCGTGACGGGCGGCACCGGCTTCATCGGTAGGAACGTTGCCGCGCTCCTGGCCGCGGAGGGCCATGAGATCGTCCTCGTGGCGAGGGGCGTCGAGAATCGGTATCCGGCAGTGAGGCTGCTGCCGGGCGTGACCCTCGTGCGGGCATCCGTCGCCGAGGAGAAGCGGCTGCGGGATGCATTCTCCGGTTGTGACGCGGTGGTGCACCTTGCCGGGATCTACGCCGAGTCGCCCACCCAGACGTTCCACGGGGTGCATGTCGAGGGAACCCGCAACGCCCTGGCCGCGTCACGTCTTGCCGGGGTGCGTCGTTTCGTAACGCTGAGCCCGTGCCGGGCCCGGCCGGGGACCGGCTCGCCGCTCCACGACTCGAAGTGGGAGGCTGAGGAGATCGTGCGCGCCTCCGGCATCGATCACGTCGTTGCCAGGGCGGGTGTGGTCTACGGTCCCGAGGATCACCTTCTCGACGGCTTGAGCCGTTCCCTGGCGACGCGACCGCTCGTCCCTCTCTTCGGGTTGCGGAGGCGTGTGGTGCGCCCGGTGGCCGTCACCGATGTCGTCCGAGTGTTGGCGGCGGCAACCTCCGGCCGTGCCGTCCCTGCGGCCGTCAGGGTCGTCGGCCCCGACGAGATGCACCTCACGGACCTCGTCCGGGCGGTCGGAGCAGCGGTAGATCGCAGGGCGTTCTGTCTCAGGATTCCGGGATGGCTGCATCACTCGCACGCCACCGCACTCGAGCGCCTCCTCCTGATGACGATCGCGTCGAGGACCGGAGAGGCCGCACCGTGGGCGGATCCGCCCCCTCCCCAGCTCGCCCCGAGGGCCCGGTTCACGACCGAGGTGATCCGTCGCTTCCTTCCCGCAGCGCTCCGTGCGGAGCGCAGGGCGCCCCACCTCGCAGCCTGACACCGGCATCGCGGCGCCACGGCCGACCCGGCGGCCATAGGATGCGCCCACGAGCAAGGAGCAGCCGTGGATTTCCATCACTTGATCTTCGATGTCACAGACGGTGTCGCGACGATGACTTTCGATCGCCCCGCAGAGGCGAACGCCATGAACCTTCCCCTCATGGAGGATCTGATGCACGCATCGATCCGGTGCGACGAGGACCCCGGCATCCGGGCCGCAGTCGTCACCGGCAGCGGCCGGTTCTTCTCCGCCGGGGGCGACCTCGCCTCATTCGGGACCGCGGGTGATGGCCTCGCGGCCTTGCTCAAGGAGATGACGGTCTACTTCCACGCCGCAGTGTCGCGGTTCTCACGGATGAACGCCCCGCTCGTCGCGGCGGTGAACGGCTTCGCCGCGGGTGCAGGTATGTCGCTGGTTGCCGCT
>JBHHXA010000105.1:0-7801 GCA_046756805.1 Acidimicrobiia bacterium | reverse complement strand
GCACCGGCAGGGACCCATGTCGCACCCGACGAGCCGCAAGGCAAGGCGGCAACAAACACAGAGCATGCGCCACACGCAGGCTCAGCGGCATGGGCAGGGACCCATGTCGCACCCGACGAGCCGCAAGGCAAGGCGGCAACAAACACAGAGCATGCGCCACACGCAGGCTCAGCGGCACCGGCAGGGACCCATGTCGCACCCGACGAGCCGCAAGGCAAGGCGGCAACAACACCCTGGGAACTCGCGGTGAACCGGAGGACGTCTTCTTGGTGACGGGGCGCCCCTGGTCGTTTGGGACTGAGACATGACCGCAGACACAGAGGGGACGCAGGTCACGCTCGAGCGGCTCTACCGCGACCAGCGTGCGGAGCTGTACCGGGCGCTCGTGCTCATCACCGGGAACCGGGACATCGCCACCGAGGCGATCGACCGCGGCTTCCGGACCTGGCATCAGGTGCCGGGCAGGGCCCGGGACACCGGGGCCGCGCTCCACGTCATGCAGCATGCGATGCGGTGGGCACGACGACGTCTCGGCCGAAACGACGGCAGCATTCGCGGATTCCAGCTCCCGCCATCGATCGCCGACGAGGCCGGACAAGACCTCGTGCGGGCGATGGCGGACCTGCCGCTTGCGGACCGCGTCCTCCTGGTCGCCACCCGATACCTGGGTTATGACGACGCCGCAGCCGCCGCGCTGGCCGGGGTCGAGACCGAAGCCGTCCCCGGCCACGTCGCATCGCTGGAGAGCACCCTCCATGGCGACGCGGCCACGATTGCGGCCGCACTCGAAGCGGCAGCTGTCGCCTTCCATGAGCCCCTCTCCCGATTCGAGTCTGTGCGGGCGGAGAGCCTCGGGAGACGAGCCATCGCGCTCGTGGGTGCGGCGGCGCTCACGCTCGTCGTCGTCGGGGGTGGCATTGCTCTGCTCTCGGGTGGCGGCGATCCACCGCAGGTTCGGACGGTGGCCACAGGCGTCGACCCCGTCTCCGGTGTGGCCGCTCCGGTCGCTCTGGGCGATGCCGAGATCACGTGGACCCAGGTCGGCCTACCGGCGGGTGGCGAAGGGGCGTGGGTGACACACGGACAGAACGGCTTCGTCATGATCACCCAGGACTTCTCGGGTCCACAGCCTGCCCACCGGGTCCTGAGGTCGGCAGACGGTGAAACGTGGGAGGTCGTCGGCGACCTACCCACGGGGCCCAACTCCTGGATCCAGCAGGTACAGGCCGTCGACGGCCGGTACATCGCCGTTGGGAGCGGATTCGACGAACGTGCGGGGCGCGACCATCCGACGGTCTGGATCTCCGAAGACGGAGCGGCGTGGGACCGGGCCGAACTCCCGGTCGAGGACCGGATCGAGATATCCGGCATGACGATCGACCTCCACACCTGGGTGGCATCCCTCGGTTCCACCACTGACGGCATCGCGCTCGTCGGCAACCAGGGCGCCGAGATGGACCTGCAACCCTTGATCCAGGACGCCCTTCCCGAAGGCATCGACATGAGATTCGGCTGGGGTTACTCGCCCAACAGCCTCGAGATCTACGGGAACGAGGGTCGGATCGTCCAGAGGATCCCGTGGGACGAGATCGACGTCGATCCCGAGGTGATCCGCCTCATGACGGGCGGCCGGTCGGTCCTCTGGACGTCCGACGACGGCACCGAGTGGTCCTCGCAGGTGCTCGATCTCGGTACCTCGATGGGCGGAATCGGGTCCGTGGCGATCGCCGACGGTGCCGGGGCCGCACTCGTGTGGGGACAGTTCGGTGGTTCGGTGTGGGCGGGAAGCCTCGACGGCAGCTGGGAGCGGATGGCACTGCCGGGACTCGGGTCAGCCTCCGCCGTCTCCTCGCTCAAAGGAAAGCTGATCGTCATCGGTCAGGGTGCAGACGGAGGGCCCGGCGCCTGGACGTCGTCCGATGCCACCACGTGGCCGCGGATCGACGACCCGGATCTCGCCGGCAACCTCCACATGGCGATTCCGAGCAGTGGAGCGATCCTCGTGATGGGAGACGCGACCCAGCGTCCCCTCGCCGGTCCCGCAATCATCGACCTGCCCGAAGGCACCCTGGAGATCACCACAACCGGTGCTCACACGCTCACGGCCGAGGACGGGAGCACCCTCTTCAGCGGAACGACTGAGGATCTCGAATACGACGGTCCGGATGTGCGGCTGGTCGATGCGGATGGAGGGCTGATCGCCATCGTCTCCCAGGGGGAGATCGAGCAAGCCTGGGAGATGGAGTTCCGGTCCCAGGACTTCGAGGGCGCCGCGTTCCCGGTGTCGCCGGAACGTTTCCTCGTGATCTCGACCGACACCGAGGAGTGGCAGCGAATCGACCTGAGCGAGCTCGGGTCCGCCTTCTTCCCGACGGCAGGAGCGACGGATGGCACCACCATCGTGCTCACAGGCCATCAGGAGGGTCCCGGCTTCGTTGGCCCCGGTGGAACCGCCTGGGTGGGCACCATCGGCGGCTGAGACGGGCCACCGGTAGCACACGCGACCACCGGGCCCCATGGCGAAGCCCGGCGTGGCCGCGTGATGCCCTTCAGACGTCGATCGCCAGGCCCTGGCCGGCAGAGCGGCGCAAGAGTTGCGTGTCACGGCACTAGGTGAAGAGCGTGACGAACAAGACAACCTCGACGGCCATGAGCACTCCGAGTGTCACGACTGCCGCAATCCCCCTGTGATCGCTCCTCTTGAAGCTGAACAGCCGTGCGAACAACCCGGCCGCCGCCATGGGGCTTGCGCTCATCCACAGATCGCGCCTTGCGCCCGGACCTGCGGTTCGCATCACTTCGTCGACGGAACCCATCGCCCTTGCCACCGGACCGAGCATCGCCCTGCTCTGGGTCTTCACCGCCGCGGTGCCCCCGAGGACACTCTCGAGCGCATCCCGTATCGAGCGGTCGTCTCGAGCCCACAACGCCCTGAACTTCACTACCCCGTTGGCGTCGAGCAGGAAGGCTGCGTTCGGCTTTGCGTCGAGACGCTGGTGGAGGCCACCGTCGAGACCGTCGATGGCGACCGGGAACGGAACCTCGTAGCGATGCCGAAGCGCGCTGGCGTGGGTCTCCTTCTCCTCAGCGGTAGAAGCCTGCGGATAGTGCTCCCCGGGGTGTGCCTGACGCACGCTGAGGAGCACGAAGTCGACGTCGGCACCGAACTCTTCGTGCAACTCCTCGATCACGGGCATCGCGCTGTCGGTCATCGGGCATGTGATCGATGCCGTGATGACCAGAAGAGGCCGATCACGGTGACCGCCTATCTGGACCGACCCGCCGCCCGCCAGGGGGAGGTCGTACCCGGCAAGCGAGTCGCCGGGGGCCAGAGCCTCCTTGCTGAAACGAAGGTCCCTGAGGAGAAGTTTGGGGGTGAAGCGTCCGTAGCGGTATGCATCTCCGGGCTCGACCAGCGGTTGGTTTCTCTCGATGGTGCGCATGTCTCTCCAAAGGGCTCTGGAACTGTATGACCAATCGCCCAACATCCCCGCGACATGCCTATTCCCGGATCGTCCAACCCCGCACTCGACGTTGCGTGTCAGGCCCAGCCGCTACCGTCGCACCCGTGCAAGAAGTCACCGCGGTCGACATCCCTGAGCGGATCGAGCGGCTGCAGGCCTCCCTCGAGGCGGGCCGCATCGACGACGCCTCCCGCCGACTGCGCGACCTCCGTGCATCCTGGCAACGGCAACCGGACGGGTTCGCTGCGCAGGATGTCGCAGCGCTCCGCGAACTCGCAGCTTCCCTCGACGCGGCCGTGGCCGCGGCGGTCGATCTGGCTTTGCGTGACACGTTCGGGTTCTCAGCGTTTCGCCCCGGTCAGCGGGACATCATCGAGGCCGTACTCGGTGGACGCGACTGCGTCGGGATCATGCCGACGGGTGCAGGGAAATCGCTCACCTATCAGCTTGCCGCAAGGGTCCTCGGCGGGACGGCACTCGTCGTCTCGCCCCTCATCGCCCTGATGAAGGACCAGGTAGACGGGCTCGATCAAGTCGGCATGCGAGCGACGTTCCTCAATTCGAGCCTGGAACCTGCAGAGCGAAGGGCACGGATCGAACGCTTGCGCCGCGGCGAATACGAACTGCTCTACGCGGCACCGGAAGGGCTCGAGGCGTCAGTCGGGTCGGCGCTCAACGGTGTCGACCTCCGTCTCGTCGCGGTCGACGAAGCGCACTGCATCAGCCAGTGGGGACACGACTTTCGCCCCGCCTACCGCAACCTCCACGGGTTGAAGACACGATTCGGCGTGCCGATCCTGGCCCTCACAGCCACGGCTACGCCTGAAGTGACCCGGGACATCGGCACGCAGCTCGGGCTCGTCGATCCCGTCCAATTCCGGGGCTCGTTCTTGCGGCCCAACCTCCACATCCACGTCTTCAAGAAGGGCGAGCACGACGGCAGACGCATCAGGGTTCGTGAGTCGATCGGCAAGCTGTGTGTGAGCAAGCGCGGCGAGAGCGGCATCGTCTACACGTTGTCGCGAGCCTCAGCCGAATCGACGGCAAAGTACTTGAACAGCCTCGGCCTCCGGGCGATGCCCTACCACGCCGGACTCGAAGCGGCGGACCGCACGCTCGTGCAGGACGCCTTCATCCGTGACGACATCGAGGTCGTCTGCGCAACGGTCGCGTTCGGCATGGGCATCGACAAGTCAAACGTCCGCTACGTGATCCATCGCGACATGCCCCGGTCGGTCGAGGGCTACTACCAGGAGATCGGTCGGGCGGGCAGGGACGGCGTACCCAGCGACTGCGTCCTGTTCTACTCCTGGGCCGACGTCGTCAACCTCGAACGGATGACGGACACAGACGACACCGCAGCGTGGCACCGGCGCCAGGTGAGGGCGATGTACGCCTGGGCAGAGCGCCGCGGATGCCGGCATCAGGCCGTGGTCGGTTGGTTTGGTGAGGACATCGCTCCATGCGAAACATCGTGCGACGTGTGCACGGGTGCCGATCTCCTCGAAGGCCTCAGCGCCGCTCCGCGACCGGCTCTGCTACCCACCGCGGCTGCTCCAGACGAGCGGGCCTCGCCACTCTTCGAGGAGCTGCGAATCCTGCGACGCAACCTGGCCGACGAGCGAAGTGTGCCTGCCTACGTCGTGTTCAGCGATGCAACACTGCTGGCGATGGCGAGCCTCCGACCGACCACCGAGGCCGAGCTTCTCTCCATCAGCGGAGTCGGTCCGAAGAAGCTGGCCACCTACGGCGACACGTTTCTCGAGGTCCTCCGTCGCGCCACTACGGAAGACCGAGCCAACCGGAACGACCAGCCGGGCGACCGTAATGAGCCCCGCGAGCCGTAGCTAGGGTTCCCAAGCGGCCAACGGAAGGAGGGCACCCATGATCGTTGCCGCGATCCGTCACCCCGTCCAGGACTACGACAAGTGGAAGGCCGGGTACGACGCATTCCCACCCACCACGGGCGGCGGCGCGATGTTCGCTCGAGTCAACCGCTCGGTTGACGACCCGAACGTCGTCGCCGTCGTTGCCGGCTTCGCATCTCTCGATGCGGCGAAGGCGTTTCTCGACAACCCCGACCTCAAGACGAAGATGGGCGAAGCCGGCGTCATCGGGGCGCCGCGGATCGAGCTCTACGAGGAGGTCGACGTCATCTGAGGGCGCGACCCGGGCGGCCATCCCGTGATCGGCCGCCGGACGAACCAGAGCCGCCAGTCGACGCGAAGGTCGATAGGCGGCTCCGTTCGCGAGACGGTGGACGTCGTGCCTACGTCATCCCTTGCCGAAGTCCCAGGTGTAGCGGCGCTCGCCGTTGAAGAGGATCGGGATCCTGGGGCCGCCCTGTTCTATGAGGTGTTGCGCATATTGCAGGCCACTCTCTTCGCTGCCTGTGTAGTCGCCGAACCATCGCCCGAACGCCTCGGGATCCGTGCTCTCCGCCCCGAGGGCTGCGGTGCCTGCCATGTGGACTCCCTTGTAGGGCATGTCGGCCGAATCGATCATCACCGTCACCTTGGGATCACGGGCGATGTTCTGCGCCACCTTCGTCCACATCCATGTGCTCATCTCGATGGCGCCGTCGTCACGATGCCTGAACCACAGGGGGGTGATCCGAATCGAGCCGTCCGAGTCGTGCGTCGCGACCTTGGCGACGTGTGCGGACCCGAGATGCTCGGAAAGCTCTTGCTCGGTCAGTCGGGGTGCCGGCATGGCTGTGCCTCCTTCTGTGAGACGTAAGGCTGACGCCCAAGCTACTCCGCCCCATGTCGTCGGCGGACGGTCGGCTCCCAGATGGAGAGCAGTACCATTCCCACCGCCATGACTGGTGCCCCCCTCCGGAACGTTGCGTTGATCGCGCACGTCGACCACGGCAAGACGACCCTGGTCGATGCGCTGTTGCGCGCCACCGGAGTCTTTGCAGACCACGAGGCCAGGGTCGACAGAGTGATGGACTCCAACGACCAGGAGCGGGAGCGGGGCATCACGATCCTGGCCAAGGCGGCGTCCATCGAGTGGAAGGGCGTTCGCATCAACCTCGTCGACACGCCGGGCCACGCAGACTTCGGCGGCGAGGTGGAGCGGGCCCTGACCATGGTCGACGGGGTGCTCTTGTTGATCGACGCGGTCGAGGGACCGATGCCGCAGACCCGCTACGTCCTGGCCAAGGCGCTGGCAGCTCATCTTCCTGCCGTCGTGGTGATCAACAAGGTGGACCGCGCCCACTCCCGCGCCGAGGCGGTCGCCGACGAGATCTATGAGCTGTTCTTCGACCTCGATGCCCACGATGACCACATCGACTTCCCCTTCGTCTCCACCGTGGCACGGGAGCAGCGCAGCGTCGCCGGTCTCGGTGTGCCCGCCCCGGACGACGGCATGGATGCGCTGCTCGATGCGATCCTCGCCACGATCCCGGCCCCCGCCGGAGATCCAGATGCGCCGCTCCAGGCACTCGTAGCCAACCTCGACGCCTCGGACTTCGTCGGACGTCTCGCGATCGGACGCGTGATCGAGGGAACGCTGCGGGCGAGCGATCAGGTCGCCCTCTGTCACTCCGAGGACGAGCAGCCGCCTTTGCGGCGCCGGCCCACTCGTCTTCTCGGATTCGAAGGACTGGGCCGAACCGAAGTCGCCGAACGGTGCGCCGGCGACCTGTTCGTCCTTGCCGGCTTCCCTGAGGTGGAGATCGGCGACACCCTCGCGGACGCTCTCGATCCGCAACCGCTGCCCAGGCTCGAGGTCGACGAGCCGGTCCTCTACATGACCTTCGGGGTGAACACCTCGCCGTTTGCCGGTCGGGACGGCAAGTTCCTCACGTCGCGCCAGATCAGAGAGCGTCTCGAGCGAGAAGTGCTCGGCAACGTATCCATCCGGATCGGTCCGACGGCTTCACCCGAGGTCATCGAAGTGGCAGGCCGCGGGGAGTTGCAACTTGCCGTCCTCATAGAAACGATGCGTCGCGAGGGCTACGAAATCCAGGTCAGTCGTCCCGAGGTCATTATCCGCCGGATCGAAGACGCCCCGCACGAGCCGCTGGAACGAGTCGTCGTCGATGTGCCCGAGACGTTCGTCGGGACGATCACTCAGGCGCTGGCACCACGCAAGGGTCTCGTGACGGATCTCCGACCGGGCGACGCGGGCCGCACCATCGTGACGGCCGAGGCGCCCGCACGAGGCCTGCTGGGGTTCCGGTCACAGCTGATGGCGGCGACATAAGCGGCGGCTTCGTTGCTGATATGATAGGTGACGTGACAGCCTTTGTAGGCGATATTACTGCTGACGCCGTATTCACTGCTGAGGGCGACATAGGCGGCGTCTTCGCGGGCGGCGGCGTTTTC
>JBHHXA010000104.1:0-7876 GCA_046756805.1 Acidimicrobiia bacterium | reverse complement strand
CAGATCGGCGCACCGGGCGATCCGGAAGGGAGCTAGGTCGTGATCTCGACCGTCGTCGCGATCTCACCCATCAACGCGGCGGCCTCTTCCGGCTCAGTGAGCGTGATGAGGGTGAGCACCCATGCGATCTCTCCGGTCACCAGGTACGCGGAGACGACTATGGCGGTGCCCTCTGCGGCGGGTGAGCTGATAAAGGAGACGAGGGCGTCCTGAGCGGCGATCGTCATGGGGCCTGTGTCGAGGATCTCCGACTCGGACAGCTCGCCCAGGCTCACCGCCAGTCTCTGGTTTGCGTAACCCGGGAGATCGACTGCGATGTCCGCGAGATCCTCGGCAAACACGCGGAACGCGAACGCGTCGTCGTCGATCACGGTGACGGAACTCCACATCTCGCGACCCGCGGCCTCGCCCGGCAACAGTGGGAGCCAGTCCGTGGGAAGCTCGACCGACAGTCGGGCGCCATCTCCGAAGGACGGAGCGGCGGTGGAGACGCCGGCGCGGACCGTCGTCGTCAATGCGACGGTGGTGGTGGTCGTAGGCGCTGCGGTGGTGGTCGTGGTGGACGCGAGAGCGGTCGTTGTCACGGCCGTCGTGGTGGACGCGAGGGCCGTGGCCGGGGGTGCGGCACTGGTGACGGCGCCAGCCGCGACCGGGGCCGGGTCGGTGGTGGACGCCGGTGCTGCGCTCCCACCGCAGGAAGCGGCGACGACGGTCCGATGGCGGCGAAGAGAACGCTCCGCGTGGAGAGGTTCACGATCCTGCAACCGTTGGCAGGACGAGGGACAATCTTGAGCGCTGTCTCCGCTAGCTGTCTCCGGTGTCGGGAGCGCGTCTTGGTTCATCGTGCCCGATCAGCCGGCGTCTAGGGTCGAGCCGCGGCCCACATCTCCAACCCGCGGTGGGTGGCGATGGGTAGCCACGATGCGAGGACGGCGGGTAGGCCTCGACGTCGCACAGACGTAGCTCGCGGGCGCAGGAGGTGTACTGCGATGCCGGCTGGAAAGACCTCGGCAGGAGTGATCGTGTACCGGCGCACCCAGCGCGGCATCGAGGTGCTCATCGCTCATCCCGGTGGTCCGTTCTGGCGAAACAGGGACAAGGGCGCCTGGACGATCCCCAAGGGGGAGCTCGAGTCAGACGAGGACCCCAGAGCCGCGGCGGTTCGAGAGCTCGCGGAGGAGACCGGACTTGATCTCACGACACCGGATGCGCCTCCGCTCGTGGAGCTGGGCACGGTGCGACTCGCTTCGGGGAAGATCGTCCATGCGTGGGCGGCCGAGGCGGACATGGACCCGGTCGACCTCGTGTCGAACACCTTCACGATGGTCTGGCCCCCGAAGAGCGGCCTCCTCGCCGAATTCCGAGAGATCGATCGCGTGGAATGGGTCTCACACGAGGAGGCTCTGGTCCGTTTGAACCCTGCTCTGGGACCCCTCATCGTTCGTCTCGTTGAACATCTCACCTCTTGACCGCGTAGGGTGGCGTAACGTACACTCTGCGTAGGCATGGAGGGACCCGGGAGGCCGCCAACCCAGGAGGAGGCGGCTATGGAGCCACTCTCGAGCGCTACAGAGGCGCGAGAGTTCGAGATCGTTCGCAAGGGTGGATACGACCAGGACCAGGTCGACGCCTTCATGGTGCGCGTCGCCCAGCTCGCCCTCGAACTCGAGGAGCAGCTCAATGCCGCGCACTCAAAGATCCACAGCCTGGAGCGTCAGATCGGTGAGACCAAGGGCGCCGAACAGTCCGTGGGAAAGGCGTTCATCGCCGCAGCGGACGCCAAGCACCACCTCATCGAGGACGCGGAGCGAAGAGCGCGCGACATCGTCGAGAAGGCCTTGAGCCGTGCCGATGACCTTCAGGCCCCGCGGCGGGAGCTAGATGCTCGCCGCCGGCGTGTCGACGAGATGCTCGCCGAGGCCGAGCGGACACGGGACGCGGTCGACGCCGAGGCCGACGGATTGCTTGAGGCAGCCCGCAGACAGGCCGATCGGATCGTATCGGAGGCGCGGCGAGACGCCCTCGCAGCGATCGACGAGAGCAAGAAGGAGGCCGAGGACTGGGTGCGGCAAGCGCATGCGGAGCACCAGAGGGTTGCGTTGATGTTGCGCGGCCTCAAGGCGGCCGTGCGCGACATGCTCGACACGGCTGCCGGGGAGCACGAGGCCATCAAGGAAGTGGAGGCGGCCGACACGAGCGTGCGGCTGCCGACGTAGCGCTCTCGGACCTCGCGGCGCACCGGATCTCCCCGCAGATGCCGACCCACCACGGCACCACCTGATGGTAAAGACCAGTTCCGACCGACTCCGTGCCATTGGTACCGCCACCCGGCCCGGCGCACCGCCGGTCCCGGGTCAAGAACTCGAAGATGACGCGCCCGTCGCTCTTCCGGTCTTCATCATGACGGCGCTCACCGGCTTCCTCGTGCTCGTGGTCGCGGCAGTCATCTTCGGGATTCGCACCGTGGAGACGAACCTCGAACGCAACGCCCTCGGTCTGCTCTCGGCCAGCGGGCAGAACGAGATCGAAGTGGAGGCGAGGGGCAGGGATCTGACGATCTCGGGGCCCGTCGACATCATCGGCCGGGACGATCCTGATGCGTTCCTCCTCGTGATCCCAACGTTCCTCCAGGAGAACGTGCCCGGCGTTGGCAATGTCATTGCCGACGGCCTCCGCTACGTCGAGCGTCACGAGGCTCAGGTGATCGTCATCCCTTCGGACGGTCTCACGTTCACCTGGGACGGCAACTCCGGCGTCGTCGTCGGCACCGTGAGCGATTCCCCCACGCTGGCATCGGTGGTGGGTGACCCCGAAGCCGACCCGCCGGTGGCGGGCGCACTTGACTCGATATTCTCCGAGGTGGACACGGCCCGAATCGTCGTACGGGACGGCATCGAGAGCGAACGGAACTGGCTTCCCACGGTCCTCACTCTCGTCCGCGAGGTGCACGCCGTCTTGCCCGTCGGCTCAGTGTTCGTCAACGGTGATGCGGAACTCGTCGAGGTGGCGGGTGAGCTCGATACGCTCCAGAGCCGTGTCGACCTGCGGGTGCAGATCGAGGACACCCTCTCGGCTCTTCCCACGTTCGATTGGCGCAGCGGTCTCACCGTCAAGGAGGCGCCGCCGCCGGCGCCGGTGGAGGAGATCATCGGGCTCCAGGAGACACTCGACGACCTCATCGACGACAAGGTCACCGAGCTCGAGCTCGACAGCGTCGTCGAGTTCGAGTTGGACAGCGACGTGATCACCGAGGCCGGCCGGGTGCTCCTGGACGAGATTGCCGCGACTTTGCAGCTCTTCCCGACCGTCCCGGTGGAGATCGCGGGTCACACCGACGATCGGGGTGCGGACGCATACAACCTCGAACTCTCGCGCCGCAGAGCCCAGGCGGTGCTCGACTACCTCGTCGATCTCGGTGATGACCCGAGCCGCTTTGCCGTGGTCGGCTATGGGGAGACCCGTCCGATCGCAGACAACGAAACCGCAGAAGGACGCGCCCGCAACCGGCGCATCGAATTCACCGCACTGGAGGACTAGCCGATGGCAGAGATCGCATCTCAGATCACCGTTTGGCTTCTGGTCTCCAGCCTGTTCGGCTTTGCCGTCGGCTGGCTGGCACGAGGCCGGGGTAGGTCCGCTGCCGCCCCGAGACGCCGCAGACCGAGCCGCTACCCGCGCTGACACGCTCCCTTCTCCGATTCGGTACGCTGCCGCTCGATCCCGAGCGGAGGAGTGGTCGTGGAGCATCGGTCGAGTACCGAGTTGGAGTGGACGGAGGCCCCGGCTGAGCACTTCACCGGGAGCGTGTGGTTCGGTGACCTTGCTCCGCAACCGGACCCGGAGTCGCTGAACGCTCTCGGAGTCCTTTTCGCACCAGGCGCCAGGACCGACTGGCACAGTCATCCCGAGGGTCAAACCCTGTACGTGGTCTCGGGTGCAGGCAAAGTCCAGACCGCCGAGGGTGACACCGTCGTGGTCGGACCCGGCGACGTGGTCTATGCCCCGCCCGGTCAGCTGCACTGGCACGGCTCACTTCCTACTTCGTACATGATGCATCTCTCGCTGACGACGGGTGGACCGACCGAGTGGCAGCCGGACAAGGTCGCAGACGGCGACTATCTCGCATGATCCGTGGCCGGGACGAGCAGCCTGCGGTGCGATGAGCGAGCAGCCGCTTCCCGCTCCGACGCTCGGCTCGTGGCATGAAGTGCGCCCCGGCGCGCTCGAGCCGGGTGAGGTCACGACGGTGATCGCCGGCGACCGTGCGCTTTGCATCACCAGGACGGACGACGGATTTGGCGCGCTCGACAACCGGTGCCCTCACCAGGGAGGGCCGCTGGGAGAGGGTCAGATCGAACACGGATACGTCATCTGTCCGTGGCACGGCTTCGAGTACGACCCGCTGACCGGTCTGCCGCCCGAGGGCTATGGAGACGAGGCGACGGTCTACCCGAGCGAGCAGCGAGACGGTGCACTGTGGGTCGATCTCCCGGCACCCGATGACCGACCATCGCTGATGGACCAGATGGTCGACGTCATGACCGAATGGGGAGTCGACACGGTCTTCGGCATGGTTGGTCACAGCAACCTCGGGCTGGCCGATGCACTCCGCAGAGCCGAGGACGACGGCAGGCTCCGCTACTTCGGCATCCGCCACGAGGGGGCGGGTGCGTTCGCAGCCTCTGCGTACGCCAAGCTCACCGGAAGACCGGCAGCATGCTTCTCCATCGCGGGACCGGGAGCCACCAATCTGCTGACGGGGCTCTGGGATGCCAAGGTCGATCGCGTGCCGATCCTCGCTCTCACCGGCCAGGTACAGAGCCAGATCCTCGGCCCGGGCGCGTTCCAGGAGATCCCGACCGCCGCAGCGTTCGAGGCAGTCGCAGAGTGGAGCCAGACCGTCATCAGCCCCGACAACGCGACCGAGTTGATGGCGCTGGCCGTGAAGCACGCGGTCGTCCAGCGCGATGTAGCGCACCTCATCTTCCCGGACGACGTGCAGGATCTGCCTGCGGTCGCTGAGCCGACACCGCGACCCATCGCGGGTCGCCTCGCCGCTCAGACGATCTCGCCACCGCACGAGCAATTTGCGCGCGCCATCGAGCTCCTGTCGGCCGCAGACCGGCCGACCATCATCGTCGGCAACGGAGCCCGGCCTCATCGCGAGTCCGTCATCAGGCTCGCTGAGCAGATCGACGCCCCGCTGATCACGACCTTCAAGGCGAAAGGCGTGATCGCGGACGACCACCCCCTTGCGGCCGGCGTCCTCGGGAGATCGGGCACCCCCGTCGGCTCGGCGGTGATGGGAAGGGCTGACTCTCTCCTCGTCCTCGGTGCGTCGTTCAGCAACCACACCGGGATCTCGCGCAAGAAGCCGACCGTCCAGGTGGACTTCGACCGAATGATGCTCGGGAAGTTCCACCCCGTCGACGTGCCGCTCTGGGGGGAGATCGGGAGGACGGTGGACTTGCTGTGCACCGCTCTCACCGACGCGGACCGGCCCGAGCTGCGGAGCGACCTTGCCGAGCGGTGGCGGAGGTGGCGCGAGGAAAAGGCGCGACGGCGGGCCATGACGGACCAAGCGGGGCGGATGCACCCGGCTGCGGTGTTCGAGGCGCTGGGCAGGCTCGCTCCGGACGATGCCGTTCTCCCGGTCGACGTCGGGAACAACACCTATGCCTTCGGCCACTACTTCGAATGCAAGGCGCACCAGGACGTCCTGATGTCCGGCTATCTCGGCTCGATCGGATTCGGCCTGCCGGGAGCGCTGGGCGCCTGGGCGGCAACCGGTGGAACACGCAAGGTGGTCTCGGTCTCAGGCGACGGCGGTCTCGGCCAGTATCTCGCCGACTTCACGACGGCGGTCAAGTACGGAATGGACATCACGCACATCGTTCTCAACAACGACGAGCTGGCGAAGATCAGCAGAGAGCAGTTGGGCGCATTGCGTCCCGTGTGGCAGACCTCGCTCGTGAATCCGGACTTTGCGTCCTTTGCCCGCAATTGCGGGGGCGAGGGGTTTCGTGTCGAGAAGGTGTCGGACCTCGACGAGGCCATCGGCACGGCGCTCGCCGTCGAAGGGCGACCCGCGTTGGTCGAGGTCGTGACCTCAGGCCGCTGGGTCTGACAGCACGCGCTGCTCCGACCGGCTCGTGACGATTGCGCCGATGAGAGCCAGTCCCATGCCGACCAGCGCCAGCCTGGTGACGGTCTCGCCGCGTACGGTCACCCCGAGGACCAGGGCGACGACCGGAAGCAGATAGATCGCAACGGCGCCTCTCGTGGCACCGGCCCTGCCGACGAGCGTGGCCATCGATACGTATGCGAGCGCGGTGCCTCCCACCCCCAGGGCCGCCACCGCGGCGAAACTCGACCAGCTCCAGCTCGACGCCGGAACCGAGGCCAGGCCGAGCGGCGTCGTGAGGACCAGCGAGATGACGAGCGCCCTCAGCAGAACGGGGAGCGCTCCGTAGCGCTGCTGGAGTGGGACCGCCTGGTTCACCGCCGTGCCGTAGCACGCAGTAGCGAGCAGGGCGAGGGCGACACCTCCGAGCGTCGCCGTCGCACCGTCGGACGGGATCGCGAGCAGCACCACTCCGGCGAAGCCGACCGCCAATCCCACCATCTGGACGCGACCGGGAAGGCGGCGCAGGAGCAACGAGGCGATGACCGCCGCGAACAGGGGCATCCCTCCGTTGATCATCCCCGTCAGTGAGGACGAGATCCACTGCTGGGCGATCGGAAGGAGCACGAGCGGGGAAGCCATCCACACCACAGAGAGCAGAACCACTGCCTTCAGATCGGCTCGGGCCACGGGTTCCCTGGCCCTCGGGAACAACGAGAGAGTCGCCACGCCCAGCAGGAGCCGCAACCAGGTGACGAGACCCGGTGCGAACGCTTCGAGACCTTCCGCGATGAACAGGAAGGATGAGCCCCACACCCCGGCTGTGACCACCAGCAACCCCCACTCACCGGGTCCGAACGCCTCAGACCTCGATCCTTCGGCGGTGCGCAACACCCCGCGGCCTGCACTCACTTGCGCCCCCTCGTCGGCGAGCCGTGCATCATCGCGCGGTCCCACGGCGATGGATCCGGCGTGCCGTCGGCCCGATACAGCGGCGTAGCGAGGAGGACAGTCCCCACGCCGATGACGGCAAGCGAACCGAAGAGGTAGACGGGGAGCAGTCCGATCTCATCGGCCAGCCAGCCTCCGAGGGCTGCCCCGACCGGGATCAGCAGCCACGAGAGCGTCCTCGAAGCTGCGATGACCCGCCCCAGCGCCTCCTCTGGAGTCAACCGCTGACGCAGCGTGAAGAACGCAACGTTCACCCAGCCGACACCCGCAAGAGCCAGGCCTGCGGGGAGCACCGCCCAGAAGCTCTCCATCGCGCTCACCGCGGCGAAGCCGACGCCGAGCGCCAGCATGCCGATCACGTACATTCGGCCGAGCCGGATCCTGTCGGCAAGCCGCGGGGCGAGCACGATACCGATGGACCCCACCACCGCCTGCACGGCGACGAAGAAGCCGACGCGCGCCGGACCCTGGAACAGCGAGTCGAAGATCCAGGGAAGCGGCGAGGTCGCGAGCAGCTGCTCGTCCACGAACTTCAACAGCAACGCTTCCAGCGGGGCGAACACGAGGTTGGTCACGGCCCCACCGATCGTTGCCAGCTTCAGGGTCGTGTTCCTCCGCAGATACCGGACACCCGTCCAGATCCCGGACCGTCCTCCGAAGCTCTCCTGCTTGGCCTGAGCGCGGATCGGTCTCAGCCGCCAGAGGAACAGCGCCGAAACGATGAAGGTGTAGCTGTTGGCGGCAAAGACGATGCTGAAGCCACCGGGCTGGGTGACGAGCAAGCCGGCAGCAGCCACGCCT
>JBHHXA010000103.1:0-8087 GCA_046756805.1 Acidimicrobiia bacterium | reverse complement strand
AGCTCCCGACCGGGCCGCGCCAGTACAGGGTCGCCGTGACCACAGAGCACGGTGTCGAACGTGAATGTCGCCAGCTTGGCCACGGATGCGATCGCCGCGGTCATGTCGGACGAGAACTGCGGGTTGGGACCGGTGACGCCTCCATCCTGGCCGTTGATCGCATCACCGGCCACGAGCACTCCGCCGACGGGGTCGAGGACGCTGATGTGACCCGCTGTGTGACCCGGGGTCGCGATGACCTCGAGATCGAACACCCGGTCGCCGTCATCCACCGCCGTGATCGGCCGCGGCGACTCGACGGCAGGCAGGTCCGGCGCTCCCGCGTACCCCACTGCGTCGACGGCGCTCGTCATCACCTCGGCGCTGCTGCCGATGTGGTCGCCGTGGAGGTGTGTGAAGACCACGTGACCGACGTCGCCCCAGCCCAACCCGAGCGAGGCGAGCCCTGCTGCGATGTCACCCCCACTGCCTGCGACCCCGGTATCGACGATCGCTGCCTCCCCACCACGTGCCAGCACGTACGCGGACACGAAGCCGAGGGACACCCTCCGCCACTCCACACCTGCGGCGGGTGCCTCACCCGCGACGGGCTCGGTGGTCGGTGCGCTGGACGTGGGGGACGACGAAGTCGACGACGTCGTGGCGGCGGCCGTCGTCGTCACCGCTGCGGCCGCAGTCGTTGCAGGTGCGGCGTCGTCATCGCCACACGCGGCCAGACCGAGCATCGCAACCGCAAAGGCGGCGCGGCCGCTGCTTCCAAGGAACAACCGGCGGCTCATCTCTGGCATGTTTGCCTCCCTCCGCAGCCGAGCAGCGACGCTAGCCAGTGCCACGCGCTACACGCGCAGCCCCCGACGGGGAGCGCTTGCCGGGTGCGGCCTCACCCGGGCTGATAGCGTGCCGGCTCATGCAGTCGGCCGTCACCTTGGAAGAAGTGCAGGCGCTGTTCGAGCGCGACCTTCCCTTCTGCCGCGAGATGAACATCAGCCCGGAGCACGTGGACGTCGATCTCGGGGTCACCCGGTTCCGGTACGAAGAGCGATGGACTCGACCCGGCGGTTACATCAACGGCGGCACCTTGATGACGCTCGCAGACGTCGCGGTGTTCGTCGCGATCTTCTCCAGAACGGGCATCATCCCCCTCGCCGTGACCAACGAGCTGAAGATGAACTTCTTGCGACCGGCAGTGGGCCGTGACGTCCTGGCCGAAGCCCGGTTACACAAGCCGGGGAAGCGTGTCGCCTTCGCCAGTGTCGAGGTCTACATGGAAGGCGACCGCGACCGTCTCGTCGCTCACGCCACCTGCTCCTACGTGCTGCCGGACGGCCCCCGCTGAGAACTCATGCGGCGCACCGTCACCCGGCGAACGTCAGGGCGAGCTCGTACGCCGCCGCCAGGCTGGCGTCGTCGTTGGGGAGAGTCCGGCTCGGCCTGACCGCACCACCGGTGAGTCCCCAGGCAACGACGTCAGCGAGGTGCTCGCCACCGGCCCTGTTCCACTTCACGCCGCTCCAGGCGTCGGCCTTCCTCACGCTGAGGAATGCATCTCGTTCGTCATCGGCGAGCTCGTGGTTGTCCCACACGTGTGCCAGCTCATGGAGGAGAGTGAACTCGGTGCCGCACTGGAAGATCGTCCACCCGTTTCGATTGATGAGATAGCCGGCTCGGAGACCACCATCGTTCGACACGCAACCCGCAGTGGTGTCGTGCATCCAGAACTCGATCCGGGGCAGGGCCAGCCCCGCCTCGCTGAACCTGGAGAGCGCCGTCTCGACGAGCTCGACCTGCCGGTGGCTCTCGGCGTAGACGAGGTGACCCTCGACCGTGGTGGTCGCCGGGTAGTCGGCTGCCCACGGATCGTGCCGGTCCGGGGTCTCCCGTGGCTGATGAACTTCGATCGCCGAAGAGGCCACGGCGATGGTCTCGGGAGACCCCGTCCCGGTCGTCTCCGCTCCGGACTCCGTCGCGGGAGCGGTGATGGGGAGCAGTGCGAGGATGGCGAGAGCGATGCGTGCGTATGTCATGCACGCACCGTCCGAAACGGGCGTTAGCGACCGGTCTGACTGTGGGTTAGCTCCGGATTAGCTCCGTTGCGAGACCGTCAACACGCCTGGTCAACGGTGTGAAGCTTGCCGCGAGTGCGACGTTGAATCAGACGAGGCGGTCGGCTGCCGCGGCGAAGGTGCGCTCGATGCGGGCTACGAATGCATCCGCTCTGCGTTGCGAGACGACGGCGGGAAGCGCCGAGACCACGACTCCGGCCTTGGTGCGTGGGCCGGGCCAGGACGTAAGCCCGACCCGCCGCGCCATGCGCCGGTAGTGGAGATCGGTGAACAGCAGCATGAGAACGGCGGCCAGTCTTGCCCCGGGACGACCCTGCACACCGCTGCTCTCGTACAGCCTTCTGAAGGCCGGAGCCCGCTCGAGAGCTCTGCGAGTGAGTGTGCGACGGACGAGCCTCACCGCTGCTGCCTGCTCCGAAACCGTCTTGCCACCGACATGAGGCGCCAGGAGCGGGTGGTATGCGATCCCGCGGCGCAGGTCGCGCTCGATGTCGCGGGTGATGTTCGCGAGCTGAATCATCTCGCTCACCGCAAACGCGTCCGCCCGGTCGGCAGCGGAAGGCTCTCTGTTCTCCATCAGCTCGAGCACGAACACCGCAGGGTGACCGATGACACTGTGGCAATAGCCGTCAAGCTGATCGTCGTCGGCGAGCACGCCGCCCTGACGAGCCATCGCCCGGGTCGCCGACGCCATCCCAGCCGCCATCGCAGCGACGAGCCGGACGATCGACGCGCGAACCGGGCCGGGAAGAGTGCGATACACCTCGTCGACGGATGCACAGCGGGCCACGAGCAGTAGGTGGAGCCGGTCCCGGTCGTCCTCGACAAGCGTCGCAGGAATCGGAGGTGGAGGCTCCATCAGGTCGGGTCCGAATCGCGCCGCAAAACGGCCCAGCGCAGCGACCCTGTCTTCGAGATCCGGATGCAGATCCTCGTAGGTGTCGAGCATGCGACAGTAGAGATAGGCCACCGCAGCCGCTCGAGCCTTCTCGCGGGGCAGCACCACGATGCTCGCCGAGAAGCTGCGTGCTGCATGGGGCAGGATCGCCCAGACGAACCGCTCGGCATCGGTCTCGCCGGCAAGCGCATCGAGCCGGGGCCGGCTGCGCCGCGCCAGGAGCCCGCGAACGAGCAGTGCAGGGCGGAGCGTGGTCAGCCGCGACATTCGTGGGTCAACGTACCAGCGCCACGGCTACCGACCCGCCCATGCGGCGGTCATGCGTCTCGTTGACGCCGCCGGTACGCCGCTACGTTCTCGCGAGTCGTGCACGTGTCCGAACAGTGCCGGCGCGACCGATTCCGCGAACCGTCCACATATACGTCGTCGCAGGTTGCGGAGGCGCACACACCGATCCGGTCGATGCCGCCCTCGATGAGGGCGACGCCGAGCCCCATGGCAGTGACGGCGCCCAGCCAGCGCGACGGGCTCGCATCCGTCGGCTCGAAATGGAGATGAGGCTCCTCTGAATGGGTGCTGACCCGTGGTGTGGCTTCGACATCCGTCAGGATCTCGTTGAGTCCCCGCGCCGCCTCGACCACGTCTGCGGCGCCGAAGACCGACCGGAGCCGGGCCCGCAGCGCCCGCACCTCGTGGAGGTCTGCCTCGGACAGCGACCAGCCTGCGTGGAACCAGCCTTCGGTGTGGCGGTCCAGGAAGGCGGCGACATCCTCCGGCGTGTTGAGCCGCTCGGTGTCGGAGAAGGCCTCGCGGGTGTTCACGAGGTCCACGGCGAGCTGCACCGGTTCGTCTGTGTAATGCGAGAAATCCACTTGATTCCTTACGGAAAGTCACATAGACTGTAACGGTCATACATAATATAGCCCGCTACCAAAGGACACGTCAATGAACCATCCCCATCGACCCCGGGACCGCCACCGGGTCGCGGCTTCCACGAGGGGACCCGCATGATCGCCGTGCATTGCCCAAGCCACGACTCCGTCGTGCTCCTCAGCCTCGACGATGTCCAGGGGATGCGAAACACCGCATCGGGCATCGAGGTGCATTATCGATGCACGTGTGGCCACGTTGGTACGTGGCAGACCGGAAGACGCCGGGCCGGGAGCATTGCGACGGCCTCCGCAGGAGCGTAACGGCCGGGCCTCGCAGGTCTCGAGGCTCCTCTCAACCCACTGATCCCATGATCGTTCCGGCAGCCCGGGAGGTTGTTGGTACGGTCGGCTTCCGGCGTTCATGGAATGCCGCCACCGGACCGGAGATTGGATATGGGTGAAGGAGGCCCCGGATGAAGAGAGGCACCGGCTCGTATCGCCCCGGACGCAGATCACCAAGGCGGTCTGTGGCATGAACCCCGGGCGGTTCACCAGGATCATCGTTCTCGGCCTCGTGGTCGTGCTGCTCGTCGGCATCGTCGACGCCGCCATCGGCGGCGAGTGGGATTTGCTCGGCATCCTTGCGATTGCGCTCGTCCTGTCGCTCGTTCTCGCAAGCCGCCTCGAGTCACGCCGCCCTCTCGTTCCCATCCGGCGTGACTTGTTCGCGTGGCTCGAGGATCGTGCGGCCGTGTCCGGCGAACCCGTCACGGTCGTCGCCGACCGCGCCATCGCCAGCTTCACAGAGCGCTACGGGCACGCGATGAGCCCACCGCAGGAGCCCCGCGAATGAAGCCGAACACCGTCGTACTCGACGGCGGCCACGTAGAGGCCGCTGCGGTCGGCGGTAAGGCGGACGCCCTCAACCGTCTGATGGGCATCGGCGCCAGGGTGCCCCCGACCGGCTCGATCACCACCGATGGCTACCGGCTCTTCGTCCGCGAGTCCGGCTTACAGAGCTTCATCGACGAGATGCGAGCCGCCGGGCTCCCCGAGCAGAAGGATCTCGACGCGGCCACCACTCGCGTCGACGAGGCGTTCCTCGAGGCAAAGATGCCACCGCTTCTGGGGGACGAGATCCGCAGGCTTGCAGACGAGGTCCGCACCGGGGGGTTGCTGGCCGTCCGCTCCTCGGCGACTGCAGAAGACATGGCGGCGGCATCCTTCGCGGGCCAGTACCGGTCATTCCTCGAGATCGAGGACGACGAGGCCCTCATGCGCTCCGTCCGTCTCGTGTGGTCATCGTTGTGGCTGCCCGCACCCCGCACCTATCGGGTGCATGCCGGGGTACCGGAGGACGATCTCGCAATGTCGGTCGTCGTCATGCGTCTCGTCGACGCCCGCAGGGCAGGGGTCGTGTTCACGGTCAACCCGGCGGGAGCAGGCACCGACATACGGCTCGAAGCGGTGGACGGCCTCGCCGAGCAACTCGTTTCGGGAGAAGTAACGCCGGATGCGTACGTGCTGCCCAGAGCTTCGATGCATCGACCGGCCGTCGATCCCATCGTCGACGAGGTGATCGATGCGGCTCTCACCATCGAGCGCGGCTTCGGCGAGCCGCAGGACGTCGAGTGGGCCTTTGACGGAGGCGAGCTGTTCATCGTCCAGGCTCGACCAATCACGACACTCCCCGACGCCGCGACCGCAGACGGATTCGACACCCCCATCGGCGAGAAAGATACCTACACCACCGCCGGCATCGCCGAGAGCGTCCCCGGCGTGTTGCCGCCGTTGCAGTGGACCACGACGGCGCCCCTCCTGGAACAGGGGTTCCGCAGGCTCTTCGACCAGATGGACGCCCTGCCCGCGGAGGCCGACCGGAAGCCCTTCCTCGCAAGAGTCAACGGGCGCGCCGTCCTCAGCCTCGATCTCATGAAGGCAGCTGCCGCCGAAGTGCCCGGCGGTTCGAGCGAGGAGATCGAACGCCAGTACTTCGGGAGGGTCATCTCCGAATCCGACGAGGGGACGGAGGTCAAGACCATACGGGGACCCTTCAAGGGTGTACGTTCGATGCTCGCCGGATTCCGCGAGATCAACGCCAGACGCAGCTTCCGCTTCGAAGCCGAAGCCTCCAACGACGCGATCGAGCGCCTGCTCCACAACCCTCCGGATTGTGCGATCGCACCCACCGATGCGCTGTTGTCGTATCGGCACCGGGCCCTCGACCTCGCAGCCCGCGTCATGGCGGCAGAAGTCGCCGTCGCCGCCTCGGCGGCCGCTGCCTATCGGGGAGTCGAGCTGTTCCTCGAGCCCCACGTCGGGAACGAGGCCGCCGCACTCGCCCAGCAGCTCACCGCGGGTGGAGTCGACCCGTGCGGCGCTCAGGTCGCGTTGCATACCTGCGAGCTGGCACAGACCGCACTCGAAGACGAGGAGCTGTCACGTGCGCTCGAGCAGCTCTCACCAACCGAACCTGCCGTCCGCGAACTGCTTGCCGCCACGCGCGGCGGCTGTGAGCTCATCGAGGCGGTCGATCGCGAGCTCGGCTATTCGGGCTCTGCAGCGGTCTTCGCAGGAGAGACGTGGGCGGAGTCCGAGAACCTCGCCTGGCAGCTCATCAGCCAGGCCGTCCACGTCGAACGCTCGGGACGCCGCGCCATGGTCGACCCTGCCGCTCGCCAGGGCCTGCTGCGCGACATCGAGGCCCGGTTCTCCACGTCGTGGAAGTGGAGGCTGCAGCGGGTGATGACCGGCCAGGTCGTCGACATCCGCAAGCGCATGCTGCACCGCCTCGTCGCCGATGCTGTCGAGTTCCTGCACCTCAGGGAAAGGACGAAGTCGGCAGTCCTGGCGCTCGGAGGCGAAGTGCGGCGCATTCACCTCGAGCTGGGTCACAGACTCCACGAAGCGGGCGGCCTCGACAGTCCACTCGACATCGACCTCGTCGCGGCCGAAGAGCTCGAAGATGCGTTTGCCGGCAACGGGCCGGGGACGTGGGAGCTCCGCCAGAGACGCAAGGTCATCGACCACCTGGAAGAGACAGAGCCCATCCCCCAGATCTTCACCGGCGACCCCAGCAGGAGCATCGACCAGATCGTCGCCGGGGACGGCATCACCTTCCGGGGATGGGCTGCGAGCGCCGGAGTGTACGAGGGCCCGGCACGGCTCATCACCAAGGCCACCCAGCCCATCGCTCCCGGTGACGTGCTCGTTGCCAGAACGACCGACCCCGCCTGGACACCACTGTTCCTCACCGCCGGTGCGATCATCGTCGAAGAGGGTGGTCCCCTCTCTCACGCCGCGATCATCGCGAGGGAGCTCGGCCTCCCCGCCGTCCTCAACGTTCCCGGTTTCCTATCCCGGCTCTCGGAACTCGAGGAGGTCCGGGTTCGCGTGGACGGGACGGATGGCGTGGTACGGATCCTCGACGGCAGCGAACAACCAGCTGCCGACCCCGGTCTCGAGGTGGTCGCCTCATGATCGGCAGAGTCCGCAAACACCGCTCTTTCACCGACGACGTCGACCCCGACCGGCTCTCCGTCTTCATCCCCGGGGCGATCGCCAGCGGGTTCCTGATCTCGATCGGGCTCCTCGTCGGTGATGCACTTCGTAAGATCCGCGGCGGGGCAGGCATTCGACGCCGTGTGATGCTGACGGGCGACGCCCTCGCGGACGAGATTCGTGGGGGTGCAGGTGCAGCGCGCGCGAACGCGACGGGACTGCGGCCCCGTGCGATGTACGGCATCACAGGATCCGTCTTCCTCGGACTCGCCGTCGGGGCCATCCCGGGAGCCTCGTGGAACTTCCTGAATCCCGTCGGTTACATCGAGAACATCGCGTGGATCTGGGCCGTGAGCATGCTGAGCGTGGTGGTCTTCGTGCCGCTCGGGGTGCTCGCGATTCGCCTGGCACCGGAGTGGCTGCCGATCTTCTTTCTGGCCATGGGTGCGATCCTGGTCATCCGTTTCGCGATCGGAAGCGAGTCCGCCGAGGTCCGGATCCTGGTCATCGCACTCAGCGCAGCCGTCTCGGCGTTGACGGCCGCGCTGACATGGAAGCTGCGCCGTCTCCGGCACGTCGTGGACGTGCCCCCCGCCGCTAGGCGACTCCTCGCATCCACCCCCCTCGGTCGCACACCCGAGACGGACGTCTAGTGGTCCGTCGCGCAGTTGATGCCGCGGTGTCCCCCAGTCATCGGCGTCGTACGGCAAGGACGCAGGACGTAGGCGCATTCAGGCAGTGCGTGGAGGACGC
>JBHHXA010000102.1:0-8121 GCA_046756805.1 Acidimicrobiia bacterium | reverse complement strand
CACCTACCGCTTCGAGGGCGGCAGCATCTTCGAGCTCACGCTGGTCAAGGCGGTCGAGGCCGTACCACTGGGGATCAACGGAGGAGCTCCCGCGCCTGCAGGTCTGCCCGAAACTCGGTAGCTCCTCGGAAGAGGATCCCGTCGAGTCCCTGGTCGCGGGCGCATTCGAGGTTGAGAGGCCGGTCATCCACGAACAGGCATTGCTCCGGTTTGCGCTGCGTGATCTGAAACGCGAGCCGATAGATCGCCTCCTCCGGCTTCTTCACGCCCAGGTAGCACGAGCTGAGGAAGACCTCGAAGAGGTCGCGGAGTCCGAAGGTCTCGATGCGATGCTCGTTGAGCTCGAGTGACTCGTTGTTGAGCGTCGCCAGGAAGACCCCGGTGCGTGACAGGTCGGCGACGACGGCGAGCGCCCCCTCGATCTCCTTCGACTCCGTCTTCATGGCTGCGACGAACTCAGCGGTGCTGAACTCGCGCTCCTCGTAGAAGACGGTCCGGTGCAGGTACTGGTCGAGCGTCATCCTGCCCGTCTCGAAGTCGTACGCCGCTGCATCGTGGCGATAACGGTATTCGTCCCAGTCGAGGCCGAACGTGTCGGTCGCACGGCGCCGCGAGTGACGGTCCCACGCGTTCGTGAGGAGAACGCCCCCGATGTCGAAGAAGATCGTCGTGACCGGCGTCATCGAAGGGCGGTCGCAACGGCCTCAGCGATTGCGTCGAGACCCCCGTCCGGGTCATCTCCAGTGCACACCATGACGAGTCTCCGGCCGCGTTCGCGCAAGGCTTGGTGGTCGCCGAGTGCTTGTGCCGTGACGAGAGCGCCGAAGTCGAAGCTGGTCTCCGGTACGGACACATCCCGGGCGGGGTGATCGACGATCTGGAGGAACGCGCCGCTTTCCGGCCCGCCCTTGTGGAGCTGGCCGGTCGAATGCAGGAAACGGGGCCCGAAATCCAGCGTGGTCGCGACCCGGCGATGGTCACGGATCTCGTGCCGTGCCTTCGCCAGCACCGAACGGGCCCGCTTCGTCGGTGCGACGAACGCCTGGATCCCGACGTAATCCCCAGGTGCCAGCGCTGCGAGCCACGAGCCGATGTGGTCTGCGAGGTCAGGATCGTGAGCGTCGATCTCGTGGACACCGCCCGTGTCGAGCTCACCCGCCATGGCGGCTCGGGCCAGGTCCTTGGCGACCTGCACATCGGGCTGGTTGAAGGGGTGGATGCCGAGGATGCTGCCCGCCATTGCTACTGCGGTCTCGAGGACGAACATGGCTCCGCCGAGGTCGGTTGGCCGTTGCAGCGTGAGGTGAGCTACAGGGTGGCCCGCGTTCTCGAGGACACCCAACACATCGGTCACGGGATCGTCGGGTCCGGAGATCGCCAGGAAGAATCGATCGACGCCGTAGGCGCCGGGCAAGCCCGGGTCTTCGCCTCCGATGGGAACGATCCCGCGCCCGTTCTTGCCGGTCGACTCGGCGACGAGTTGCTCCACCCACGCCGGGAGGGCCTCGAGGCCCTCCCCGGGCACGAGGGTGAGCTTGTCGATGCCGGCGACCGCCAGTTCACCGAGGGCTGCCCCGAGCTGAAGACCGGGGTTGGACCAGGCGTCGATCGCTGGCCGGGAGTCGGTTGCCGCCGCGATCGCGCCGTCTGCGAGCGCCGCGAGGTCCACTCCGATGACGGCCGCCGGTACCAATCCGAACTCGGTGAGGGCGGAGTATCGCCCACCCACGTCGGAGGGAGCGATGAACAGGCGTCGGAAGCCGCGCTCGGCGGCGAGGGTCGCCAGATCGCTTCCCTCGTCCGTCACCGCGACGAAGTTGGCGCCGGGTTCCGGTTCCGACTTGGAGACAAGGGACCAGAAGTAGCGGAAGAACGACAGCGTCTCGAGCGTCGTGCCCGACTTGGACGAGACGATGAACAGGGTCCGCGCGGGGTCGATGGTGGCCGCGAGAGCCGTAACCGCAGCCGGATGCGTCGAGTCGAGGACGCGAAGCCGGGGCCGGTCGGGGGCGCTTCCAAAGGTGGCCGCATAGACCTCCGGGGCGAGGCTCGAGCCACCCATGCCCAGCACGATCGCATCCCGGAATTCCACCGCAGCGATCTCCTCGCCAAACTCGACCAGTGATCCGAGCTGTGCGCTGAACCTCTCCGGAAGGGCGAGCCAGCCCAACCGGTCGGTGAGTTCGGGTCGCGCTTCGGGGAACCACAGCGTGTGATCGCGGGCCCATAGCCTGGCGGCGACATCGTCACCACTCCACCGGGCAAGGCGGTCTGCGACCGCAGGTGTGTGCTCCCCAAGGCGGAGGTCGAGGGCCGTCCCCATCAGCGGAGCGCTTCGATCTTGTCCGACAGCGTCGCGAGCAGATCGTCGAACGAGTCCGCGAACTTCTTCACGCCCTCGTCCTGGAGTTCACGCGTGATTTCGTCGATGTCGACGCCGAGCGCTGCGATCGCTGCCATCTCGTCGTCTGCGGCGTCGAGTCCGCTGTCCAGCGCATCCCCATCGACGACGCCGTGGTCTCGGAACGCATCGATCGTCGCCGGAGGCATCGTGTTGACGGTCTCCGATCCGACAAGGGTGTCGACGTAGAGGACGTCCGGGTAGGCGGGGTTCTTGGTCGAGGTGCTCGCCCAGAGCACCCGCTGCGGCCGTGCGCCGCGGGTCTGTTGCTCCGCAAAGGCGTCGCTGCCGAAGATGGACCTGAAGTGGCGATACGCCAGCTTGGCGTTGGCGACAGCGGCCTTCCCCATCAGCGCCATTGCCTCTTCGGAACCGATCTTCTCCAGCGCCGCGTCCGTCTTCGAGTCGACGCGACTGACGAAGAAGGACGCAACGGAGGCAACTCGAGCCGGGTCGTCGGCCCTGGCGAGGCCCCGCAGGTAGGCGTGTGCGACCTCGATGTAGTTGTCCAGCGCGAACAGCAAGGTGACGTTGATGTTGAGTCCCGCTGCGATGAGCTCTTCGATGGCGGGGATCCCGGCAGGTGTTGCGGGCACCTTGATCATGAGGTTGGGCCGGTCCACCCACCGCCACAGCCTGAGCGCTTCGGAGACCGTGGCATCTGTGTCGTGGGCGAGGTGTGGGGACACTTCGAGGCTCACGAACCCGTCTGCCCCGTCTGCTGCGTCGTACACACCGCGAAGCGCATCTGCCGCTCCCGCGATGTCGGCTACCGCCAGCTCCTCGAACACGGCCTCGGTTGGAGTGGAGGCATCGGAGGCGATAATCGACCTGATCTGGTCGTCGTACTCCTCTGATCCCGCGATCGCCTGCTGGAAGATGGTCGGGTTGCTGGTGAGCCCACGTACTCCCTCGGTCACCAGCCGATCGAGCTCACCGGACCGCAACAGATCGCGGCGGATGAAGTCGAGCCAGACGGATTGTCCGACGGCATGGAGGTCGTGAAGCTTCGTCATATGGCCCGGGGTCCTTTCAGAGTGTGCAAGAGCGCCGCCAAGCGCAACACCGCCGGGGCGTTGCTGCTTCCGAAAGTTATCAGACGGTCGGAGTCCCACGGTTGGACCGCGGCTGTTTCCCCGGTAGGCCCCGCCGGCTCAGAACTCGTCCAGGACCCGGCCGAGACGCTCTCTCAGATCGTCGCCGAGGTCGTCGCGCCGGAGCGCGAACGCCAGGTTGGCCTCGAGGAAGCCCGGCTTGGTGCCACAGTCGAACCGCGTCCCGCTGAGTCGGAGTCCGTGGAACGGCGTCTCACCGATGAGCTTCGCCATGGAATCGGTGAGCTGGATCTCGCTTCCGGCGCCGACCGTCCCGACGGCCAAGTAGTCCATGAGCTCCGGCTGGAGGATGTAGCGGCCGACGATCGCCAGGTTCGAGGGGGCTTCCTCGGGCTTCGGCTTCTCGACCAGAGCGAGCACCTCGACGAGCCGTCCGTCGTCTTCACCCGGCTCCACGACACCGTATCTGCTGGTTTGCTCCGGGGGTACTTCCATCAGGGACACGACGTTGCCGCCGGTGTCCTCGTACACGTCGATCATGTCTGCCAACGTCGGCCGGTCCGAGAGAATGAGATCGTCGGCGAGCAGCACGGCGAATGGCTCGTCGCGGACGAGATTCCGTGCGCACCACACCGCGTGGCCGAGGCCGAGTGGTTCCATCTGCCGTACGAAGGCGATGTCACCGGGGCGCGCCGCCTGGTTGATGGCGTCCAGCGCATCGGATCGGCCACGGGCACTCAGTGTGGCTTCGAGCTCGTAGTGGCTGTCGAAGTGGTCCTGGATGGCCGACTTGCCGCGACCGGTGACGAAGATCATCTCCTCGATGCCGGCTGCTCGCGCTTCGTCTACGGCGTACTCGATCAGTGGCTTGTCGACGACCGGGAGCATCTCCTTGGGGAGAGCCTTCGTCGCCGGGAGGAACCTCGTTCCGAGACCTCCGACAGGAAAGATCGCCTTTCTCACGCGCGCCACGAGATCACCCCAGGTTGCATCGCGGTTCCGGTCGGCTCATGTTATGAGTCCGACAGAGTACCGAGAATGAGTCGACCGCCTCATTCTTCCCCCAGCTCACGCTGCACGCGGTCGGCATGGCCTTTCGCCCTCACGTTGTACCAGGCGTTGGTGACTGCTCCTGCTTCGTCGATGACGAAGGTGGACCTGATGATCCCCTCGTACTCACGTCCGTAGTTCTTCTTGATCCCCCAGGCCCCGAACGCCTCAGCCATGGCGTGGTCCACATCGGAGAGGAGGGGGAACGGCAGAGCGTGCTCGTCCCGAAAGCGCGCCAGCTTCTCGCAGGGATCGGGGCTCACGCCGACGATCTCGTATCCGGATGCGAGGAAGTGCTCGTAGCGGTCACGGAAGTCGCAGCTCTCGGTGGTGCACCCCGGTGTGAACGCTCTCGGGTAGAAGTAGATCACCAGGCCCATGCCGGCGAAGTCGTCGGACGTCACCGTTGCTCCGGTGTGGTCGCGGCGGCTGAATCGAGGCGCAGTGTCTCCTGTTGCGAGGGTCATCCGACCCCTCCTGTCTGAGCTAGCGAACCCGGCTCTGTCTCGTGATCCGTGGCGGCGCGAACGCGGAGTTGCCCGCACGCAGCGTCGATGTCGCGGCCCCGTGTGTCGCGGAGGGTCGCGTTGATGCCGTCGTTGGACAGAGTCGTCATGAACCGCCTGATGGCCGGAGCCCGGGGAGGTTGGTCCGGGCTCAAGGGAGTGGGGTTGAGCGCGATGACGTTGACGTGGGCGCGCAGCCGTCGGGCCACCTCGGCGAGCCGATGCGCCTGATCCTCGGTGTCGTTCTTGTCACGAATCAGTGTCCATTCGATCGAGATCCTGCGTCCCGTCATGTCGAAGTAGCGGCGGCATGCCGCGATGATCGACTCGAGGTCGTATCGCTCGTTCAAAGGCACGAGTCGGGACCGCACCTCGTCGCTCGCTCCGTGCAAGCTCACCGCGAGATTCACCTTTCGCCCCGACGCGGTCAGGCGGTCGATCCCGGGCACGACTCCGACGGTCGAGATCGTGATCGATCGCGCGGACATGCCCATCACGTCGATCATTCGGCGCAGGGCTTCTGCGACGTTGCCGTAATTCGCCAGCGGCTCTCCCATGCCCATGAACACCACGTTGGTGATGTGGTCCGGGACATGGACCATCGGATGGTCGCGCAGAGACGCCGCCGCATAGGCCACCTGCGCCACGATCTCGCCTGCGCGCAGATGCCGCTCGAACCCGAACTGCCCCGTCGCGCAGAACGTGCAGCCCATTGCGCATCCAGCTTGCGAGGAGATGCAAAGCGTTGCCCGTTTGGGGTAGCCCATGAGGACCGTCTCGATGGAGGCTCCGCCCGGAGCACGAAAGAGCCACTTGCGAGTCGCTGCCGCATCCGAGACATGCTCGGTCTCGACTGTGAAGGGCCACAGGTCTTTCGACAGACGCTTCCGCAGAGCGAGGGGGAGGTTCGTCATGTTCTCAGCGTCGAGCACCGGGTTGCGATACAGCCAGCGGCACACCTGGTCCGTGCGATACCGAGGCTCCTCCGGGAGCAGATCAGAGAGGTCTTCCGGTGCCGTCAGGTAGGGCATGGCGGACTCAACCGATCGCCCGCGCCTGCTCCTGCCAATCCTCGACCTGGGCGGGGGCGACGTCTAGTGCCTCGGCGACGGCCGCAGGGTCTGCCGCGTCGAGCTCACCGAAGGTGTCGATCCCGATGTCGCCGAGGCGCGAGGCGTAGACGGGACCGATTCCCTTCACACGCTGCAGATCGTCGGGTGGTCCTGTCGGGGCTGCCTCTCGTTGTGGCGGGGCAGGCGACGGATCCGGAGCCCGGGGCGGAGCGGCCGAGTGGCCGGGTGCGTCATGCGAGCCTTCACGAAGTCGCCATACGAGGTATCCCAGGGCCGCGAGGAAAACGAGACGGACGAGGAACCGTTTCATGACGGGGACATTCTAGGAGGGTGCCGCGGGCGGTCCTCCGGCAATGATGTCTTTCGTGGCGTCCGTGACCTCAGGGCTTGCAGGTCCAGTGGACCCAGGGATCCTTCCCGCGGTCGGTGCTGTCCTGCACGAGCCATGCGGCCACGGCGATGTTTGCCTCGGGGTCGAAGACGTTTGCTCCGTCCCAGCCTGCCAGTGAGGACGCCCAGCCCCAGGTCCCCCGGAGGAACTGGAACAGCCCCGATGCCGACGAGCGCGGGTTGAGGGCCAGCGGGTCACCGTTGCTCTCGCATCGCATGACGACGAGCGCTTCCTCCACGCGTTCCTCGGGGAAGTACTGCTCGACGAGGGGCCGCCACTCCTCGACGTCGCGGATTCCACCTTCCACCGGTGGCTCGGTCGTCGTCGTGGGCGGCGGTGTCGTCGTGGTTGAAGGCGCCACAGTGGTCGTCGTGGGGGGGACTGTGGTCGTCGTCGTGGTCGTTGTGGGTGCCGCAGTGGTGGTGGTAGGTGCGGTCGTGGTCGTGGTCGTGGTCGTGGTCGTAGGCGCGATCGTGGTGGTCGTTGGTGGTGTCGTGGAGGTGGTTCGGGGGGCAGCGTCCGCCTGCTCGACTGCCCGTGCCTCGGTCGTCGTGGGAGGCGGAGCGGTAGTCGTGGTCGAGGTGGTCGTGGTCGCGGGTGGAGTCGGGCTCAACTCGGTGGCGAGGATTCCGGCCGAGACCCGTCCCGAAGCCTGGCTGGGGACGCGCAGAATGACGGAGCTCCTGGTGGTCGACGTGGTCGAACTCGGCGCCGCGGAGAATGCGGCGAAACCGATGACCGACACGAACGCGATGACCAGGAGACCCGCAAAAGCAACAGGCGCACGTCGTCGTCGCACGATGGAGCCTTCCGCCCTTCCCGGTGCGGGCGTCGCTCGCCCGCCGGCAGGACCAGCACTCGTCCTGCTCACAGACCCGGCAGGCTAGGAGTGGTTCGGAACTTGCCGCAAACTGCGAGAGGGGGGGAATCGTCGGGACAAACGGCACCCCTTTCGACTTCGATAGCCTGAACGTCATGCGACGCACCTTCGCGCTCGTGGCTCTCGTCACGGCGGCGTTCGGAATCGGTTCTGTCGGGTCTGCAGCGGGTCAGGCCGATTCGGGGTGCACCAGCCATTTCCCATCTGTGACATGGGGGTTCGAAGGGTCAAGCGGGACCACGGATGTGCACACTGCCGGTCTCGACGAAGGGATTGCGCAGAGAGCGTTGTTGAGCGTCGAGCGGTCGATCGGGTTGATGGATGGCCAGCTCACACCGCCCGTCGCATCGACGGTCTGTGTCTTCGGTGCAGGTATCGATCTCGATCCGGTCGGGGTGGGCCCCCCGGACGAACGCGTGCACGCCGTGGTGTTCGCCGAAGAGGCGGTCATCGCCGTCGATGCCCAGCTGCTCACGTTGCTCGAGCCATCGGTCACATACGGGCTGGCGTACGCGTGGCTCTGGCACACTGCTGCCGACCTCGGTCTGGAGGGGTACCCGGAGCCGCTGGCCACGGCGGTCGCCCAGTGGTACCGCGCCCGGGTGACGAGAAGACTCGACAACCACCATGCCATCATGCGCACAGGGTTGTTCTTCGCCGATCCCGAGGGGGATGATCCGAGCCGGGATTGGGCTGCGGGGGCTCAACCGTCGGTGTTCCGCTGGAACCCGCAGTTCAACGACTCACCAATAGGTGACGTGGTCC
>JBHHXA010000101.1:0-8131 GCA_046756805.1 Acidimicrobiia bacterium | reverse complement strand
TCGGCGCCCTCGTCGAGACGGAGAGCCGCTCGGGGTGACCGGCAGCGACCCGACGGCGGGGGTACCCGCCGGTCCGCACTGAGGCTGGTACAGTTCCCGCCAACCAACCTTTAAGTCCGGTCCAAGAGAGGCCGGGAAGGAAGGAGCGACATGGCGTCCTTGCCGGTCTGCGCACGACGATGCGCCCCGACCCGGGCTTCCGCCCCCCACCCCGCGAGATCCCTCCCGTGAAACCGGTGATGGATCGCGTCGACATTGCACGTGCCCTGCGGCGGGTGGCTCACGAGATCATCGAGCGCAACCAGGGCGCAGGCGACCTGGTGCTCGTGGGCATCCATACCCGGGGCGTCCCTCTCGCTTCGCGGCTCGCCGCAGCGATCGAAGAGATCGAGTCCGTCCCCGTTCCGCTCGGGTCGCTCGACATCGGGCTCTACCGGGATGATCTGGCGAGCAGACCCGCGCCCGCCCTCAGCCCGACGGACATTCCCCGGCCGATCGAAGGCGGAACCGTCGTCCTGGTCGACGACGTGCTCTTCACCGGCCGTACGATTCGCGCCGCGCTCGACGCGCTGGTCGATCTGGGACGCCCGGCACGGGTCCAGCTCGCGGCGCTCGTAGACCGGGGGCACCGCGAGCTTCCCATCAGGGCGGACTACATCGGAAAGAACCTCCCGACGTCGATGAAGGAGCGTGTGACGGTGCATCTGGACGTGACCGACGGTGAGGAGGGTGTGTGGATCGAAGAGCACATGGAGGCGGAGTGATGCGACATCTCTTGACGACCGAGCGGATCGAGCGGTCGACGCTCGAGAGCTTGCTCGACGATGCGGACGAGTTCCTCGACGTGCTCGACCGGCCGATCCCGAAGGTACCGACGTTGCGTGGCAAGACGGTGGCCACGATGTTCTTCGAGCCATCGACCCGCACCAGGCTTTCGTTCGAGAAGGCGGCGAAGGCTCTGTCTGCCGACACGATGTCGTTCTCTCCCGGCACCTCGTCACTCTCCAAAGGCGAGAGCCTGAAGGACACCGTGCTGACGGTCCAGGCGATGGGCGTCGACCTCATGGTGGTCCGGCACAAGGCGACGGGGGCCCCGTGGCGGGTCGCAGAATGGACCGCCGTTCCGGTGGTCAACGGTGGTGACGGGGCGCACCAGCATCCGACGCAGGCGTTGCTCGACGCAATGACGATCCGGCAGCGGTTTTCGACGCTCGACGGCGTTCGGATCGGCATCGTGGGCGACATCCGGCACAGCAGGGTCGCCCGATCCGACGTGTGGGCATTCAGTGCCCTCGGGGCGGAAGTGACCATGGTGGCGCCGCCGACCCTGCTTCCTCTCGAGGCGACCTACTGGCCGGCGCGGGCGACGAGCGACCTCGACGAGGTGCTGACGGAGCTCGATGTGGTGTATCTCCTCCGCGTGCAGACGGAACGGGGAGGGGCCTCGGTGTTTCCCTCCCTCTCCGAGTACACCGCCCGGTTCGGTATGACCGCGGCCCGTTTCGAGCGCCTCAAACCCGATGCGGTGGTGCTGCATCCGGGGCCGATGAACCGCGGCGTCGAGATCGCAGCCGAAGTTGCGGACGACGCGAGGGCGCTCGTTCTCGATCAGGTGCGCAACGGTGTGGCGGTACGGATGGCGGTCCTCTATCAACTGCTGGGAGGTGAGCGACATGAGTGACACGGTTCTCAGCGGCGGTGTGGTGTTGACGCCGGACGGCCCGCAGCGGCTCGACGTGCGGATCGTCGACGCAGAGGTCGTTGAGGTGGCGGAGCGCATCGACGTTCCGGAAGGTGCGGTGCTCGACTGTGAGGGAGCGTGGGTCGGTCCCGGATTCGTGGATCTTCACGCCCATCTCCGGGAGCCGGGACAGGAGTGGAAGGAGGACATCGCATCCGGATCCGCCGCGGCGGCAGCGGGTGGGTACACGGCCGTCGTCGCGATGCCGAACACCGATCCGCCGATCGATGCGGGCCATCTCGCACGGTTCATCACCAACCGCGGCAGAGAGGTGGGCAGCGTCGACGTCATCCCGGCAGGGTGCATCTCGGCGGGCCGGGAAGGCAGCGCTCTCGCACATCTCGACGATCTGTGGATGGCCGGGGTGCGCATCTTCACCGATGACGGTGACAGCGTCGCCGATGCCGGCTTGCTCCGCAGAGCCATGGACTACCTCGCACAACTCGGTGGGATCGTCGCGCAGCACGCCATCGACGAAGGGCTGGCCCGGGGTGGGCACATGCACGAGGGTGACGTGTCGTCTCGCCTCGGTATGAGCGGTATCCCGGGCGAGGCGGAATCGACCGTGGTGGCCAGAGACCTGGCATTGGTGCGGCTCACCGGCTGCCGTTATCACGTGCAGCACGTCTCGGCGGCAGAAACCGTTCGTCTGATCGCAGCTGCGAAGGAGGAGAGCCTCCCGGTCACGGCTGAGGTTACGCCTCATCACCTGGCGTTCGATCACAGGGACGTGGCAACTACCGATCCGGCGTTCAAGATGATGCCACCGCTGCGCTCCGAACAGGATCGGGAGGCGTTGGTGGCTGGACTCCGTACCGGGGTGCTCGACATCGTGGCCACCGACCACGCCCCCCACGCCGAGCACGAGAAGGAGGTGCCGTTCGAGCATGCTCCCAACGGAGTGATCGGACTCGAGTCCGCGGCGGCGGTGACGAACACCGTCGCCGACCTCGATGCGGTGTCGTTCTTCACGAGGATGTCGATCGCACCGGCGGCTCTTTTCGGCGCCTCCGGACACGGGTGCTGGGTGACGCCCGGCTCGCCTGCGTCGCTCGTGGTGTTCGATCCGGCAGCGGACATGGTCGAGCACGGGCGCTCTCGCTCCCGCAACTCCCCGTTCCGGGGCCGGCGGTATCGGGGCGCAGCCCGTCACACGATCCTGCGGGGAACGGTCACGCATACCGCGGCCCTCGTCCCCCACTGATGACGCCGGGGCATCTCGTCCTCGCCGACGGCACCGTGTTCGCGGGGCTGTCGGTCGGTGCAGCGGGTGCCGCGGTGGGCGAGGTCGTCTTCAACACCTCGATGACCGGATACCAGGAGATCTCCACGGATCCCTCGTACGCGCAGCAGATCGTGGTCATGACGGCTCCCCATGTCGGCAACTACGGCACAAACGACGCCGACGAGCAGGGGGCAGACCCCGTCTGTGCGGGCTTCGTGATGCGTGCGGCGACCGGCGGGTCGTCGTGGCGATCGACCGGCGACTTCCTCCCGTATCTCGCAGAACGTGGTGTGGTCGCCCTGAGCGATGTCGACACCCGCAGGCTGACACGTCACATCCGTGCCCGGGGCGCCATGCCTGCCGCGCTGGGCGGGGGTGTGCCCGTCGCCGAGCTCGAGGTGATGGCAGCCGGTGCCCTGGGGATGGAGGGGCGGGATCTCGCGTCCCACGTCACGACGCCGGTGCCCTACGTGGCCGCTGCTGCAGGAGGATCCGGCTCCAGGGTGGTGGCTTACGACTTCGGGATCAAGCGGGACATCATCGGTGCGCTCACGATGCGGGGGTGTCAGGTGCACATCGTGCCCGCATCGTGGACGGCGGAGCAGGTGTTGGAACTCGAGCCGGATGGCGTCTTCCTGTCGAACGGGCCCGGTGATCCCGGGCCACTCGGAGGAGCGGTGACCGCCGTTCGCGGTCTCTTGGGAGAGGTCCCGCTGTTCGGTGTGTGCCTCGGGCATCAGGTTCTCGGTCTCGCACTCGGTGCAGCCACCTTCAAGCTCCCCTTCGGCCACCACGGTGGAAACCACCCTGTCCGGTCGCTGAGCGATGGAACGGTGGCGATCACCTCCCAGAACCACGGGTTCGCCGTGGACCTGTGGTCGCTGTGCGGGGAGAAGCCGCCAGAGCGCACGGGTGTACCGGGTCCAGAGCTGCTGCCGGCTCGGGTCGATTCTGCCTTCGGAAAGGTGATTCCCACCCACCAGAACCTCAACGACGGGACGCTCGAAGGCCTCGCGTGCAGCGACGTGGACGCCTTCTCGGTGCAATACCACCCGGAGGCGGCGCCGGGCCCCAGGGATGCCGAACGGCTCTTCGACAGGTTCGTCGACCGGATCGGAGCCGGATGATGCCGAGGCGCACCGACATCGACTCGATCCTCGTCATCGGCTCGGGACCCATCGTGATCGGCCAGGCCTGCGAGTTCGACTACAGCGGGACCCAGGCGCTGAAGGTGCTGCGGGAGGACGGTTTTCGGGTCGTGCTCGTCAACTCGAACCCGGCGACGATCATGACCGATCCCGACTTTGCGGATGCCACGTACATCGAGCCGATCACGCCTTCCGTCGTCGAGCAGATCATCGACGCCGAGCGGCCGGACGCACTGCTCCCGACGCTCGGTGGCCAGACGGCGCTCAACGTGACGATGGCGCTGGCAGAACAAGGAGTGCTCGACAAGTACGGAGTCGAGCTGGTCGGAGCGGGGCTCGATGCGATCGCGGCCGCCGAAGACCGGGGCAAGTTCGGCGAAACGATGCGAGCCGCGGGTATCTCCACAGCGCGTTCGGAGCTCGTCGGAAGCGCCGAGGCCGCGGTCGACGTCGCCACAGAGCTGGGCTACCCGGTGATGGTCAGGCCTTCCTACATCCTCGGTGGCGGCGGAACCGGCCTCGCGGCGGACCAGGCCGAGCTGGAGCGGATCGTCGCCGTTGGGCTCGATGCCTCTCCCGTCCGCGAAGTCCTGATCGAAGAGTCGGTCGCGGGGTGGAAGGAGTTCGAGCTCGAGGTGATGCGCGACGGCAACGACAACGCAGTGGTCGTGTGCTCGATCGAGAACGTGGACCCGATGGGGGTCCACACCGGGGACTCGATCACGGTCGCCCCCGCGATGACTCTGTCGGATCGGGAGTACCAGGAGATGCGCGACGAAGCCATTGCGTGTTTGCGTGCGATCGGGATCGAGACGGGCGGCTCCAACGTGCAGTTCGCCGTCGATCCCCGCACCGGGCGCCGAATCATCATCGAGATGAACCCGCGAGTCTCGCGGTCGTCCGCCCTGGCCTCGAAGGCGACGGGCTTTCCTATCGCCAAGATCGCGGCCAAGCTCGCGGTGGGGTACACGCTCGACGAGATCCCGAACGACATCACCGGAGCAACGCCTGCCAGTTTCGAGCCGGCGCTCGACTACGTCGTCGTCAAGGTGCCCCGCTTCGACTTCTCGAAGTTCCCGTCCGTGCCTCCCGTTCTGGGCACGACGATGCAGAGCGTGGGGGAGGCCATGGCGATCGGTCGTACGTTCCCCGAGGCGCTGCAGAAAGCGCTCCGGAGCCTCGAGGCGGGACGGCACGGCCTGGGTGCGGACCCCGCTGAGGTGAGCCTCGCGGACATGGAGACGGACGAGCTCACGCTCCGCATCGCCCAACCGACCCCCGACCGATTCTCGATGATTGCCGAGGCTCTGCGACGTGGCGTGCCCGTGCCGGAGGTAGCCGATCGTACGGCCGTCGACCCGTGGTTCCTGCGGCAGATCGCTGCCATCGTGGTGCTACGTGAAGAGCTGGCCCGCTCCGAGCCCGATGCGATGATCGCCAGGGCGGCCAAGCGCCACGGCTTCAGCGACCGCCAGCTGGCGTCGCTGTGGGGCATCACAGAGGAGGAAGCCCGCGACCTGTGCACCGGGTGGGCGATCACCCGGACCTTCAAGACCGTCGACACCTGCGCCGCAGAGTTCGTTGCCGCGACTCCGTACTTCTACGGGACCTTCGAGGAGGAGGACGAAGCTCCCGCGGCAGGCCCCAAGACCGTCGTGGTCCTGGGCTCCGGTCCGAACCGGATCGGCCAGGGCAGCGAGTTCGACTACTGCTGCGTCCACGCCTCCCTGGCGTTGCGCGACGCCGGTTACGAGACGGTGATGATCAACTGCAACCCCGAAACGGTGTCGACGGACTACGACACCTCCGACCGGCTCTACTTCGAGCCGCTGACCATCGAGGACGTCCTCGGGGTGGTGGCGGTCGAGAATCCGGTGGCGGTGGTTCTCCAGCTGGGCGGCCAGACTCCCCTCAGCCTGGCCCGGGACCTCGAGCGAGCGGGCATCCCGATCGCGGGGACCTCGCCCGATGCCATCGATCTCGCCGAGGACCGGGAGCGCTTCTCTGCGCTGTGCACCCGGAACGGCGTTCCCCAGCCTCCGCACGGCACGGCCCGGTCGGTGTCCGAGGCCCGGGAGGTGGCGGCCCACGTTGGGTATCCGCTGCTGGTCAGGCCCTCGTACGTGCTCGGTGGAAGGGCGATGCGGATCATCTACTCGGAGGACGAGCTCGAGTGGTATCTGACCGACCTGTATGGCGATGCAACCCGGACCGAGGTCGATCTGGGCGCCGCCCCGCTGCTGATCGATCGCTTCCTCGAGGCCGCCACCGAGGTCGACGTCGATGCGATCTACGACGGCGTGGAGCTGTACATCGGTGGTGTGATGGAACACGTCGAGCAGGCCGGTGTGCACAGCGGTGACTCGGCCTGCGTGGTTCCGCCGGTGGCGCTGTCTCCGAGTGCCGTCGAGCAGATCGAGGCACACACGGCGACACTCGCTGCCGAGCTCGAGGTGTGCGGCCTTCTCAACATCCAGTTCGCAGTCAGGGACGACGACGTGTTCGTGCTCGAAGCGAATCCGCGAGCGAGCAGAACGGTGCCGTTCATCTCCAAGGCGACGGGCGTACCGCTGGCGAAGATCGCGACACGCGTGATGATGGGGGAGCGGCTGGCGGATCTGCGGCGCCGCGGGGTGTTGCAGTTTCCGCCGCGCGATCCGGGCCATGTCTCCGTCAAGGAGGCCGTGCTCCCGTGGCGGCGGTTCCCGGGAGAGGACACGGTGCTCGGCCCCGAGATGCGGGCCACGGGGGAGGTCATGGGGATCGGCGGGGACGTGGCCACTGCGTATGCGAAGGCCCTGGTGGCTGCGGGTCACGAGGTGCCCACGGCGGGCACGCTGTTTCTCTCGCTCGCCGATCCTGACAAGCATGTTGGCGCCGAGGTGGCTCGTCTTCTCGCCGGCGCAGGTTTTCGGATCTTTGCCACGCACGGCACGGCGGGCCACCTCGCGAGAAACGGCATCCAATCGACGCATGTCGACCGGATCGGTGACGGTGCGTACGACCCGGTGAGCCTCATCGAGCGAGGCGAGATCGACCTCGTCGTGAACACTCCTCAGGGGAGGAGGGCCAGGGGAGACGGTGCCCTCATCCGTCGCGCTGCGACCCGCCATGGCATCCCGTGCGTGACGACGGTGCGAGGAGGTCTTGCGGTGGCGAACAGCGTCGCCTCGGGTGCCGCGGGAGGTGCACCCGTTGCGCCCCTGCAGCGCCATCTCGAGAATCTGCATGCTTGATACGTCCGTCGAGCTCGGGCCGGTCAGCTTGCGGAGCCCGCTCGTCGCGGCTGCGGGAACGGTCGGTTCCGTGGTGGACTTCGCGGAGGTTGGTGCTCTCGGGGCCTATGGCGCTGCGGTGGCGAAATCGGTGAGCGCAGAACCGTGGCCGGGAAGGCCTGCGCCGCGCATCGCAGCGGTTGGAGTGGGGATGCTGAACGGAATCGGCATCCAGAACCCGGGCGTTGCGGCTTGGGCCGACGAGGTCGGACCGGATCTCACGGGTGCCGGCGTACCCGTCTGGGGATCCGCGGTCGGCACATCGCCTGCCGATTTCGGTGCCGTGGCCGCCGGCCTCGATGCCGCAGGCGTTGCGGCGATTGAGGTCAATCTCTCCTGTCCGAATCTCGAGACCGGCTCGATGTTCGCCCTCGATGGGCGTGCATCTGCTGCGGTCGTCCGCGAAGTGCGAGCCTCCACACGCCTCCCGATCGGGGCGAAGCTGTCGCCGAACTCGATGGATGTGGCAGACGTGGCCCGCGCCGTCTCCGAATCGGGGGCGGACTGGGTCGTGCTCGGCAACACGGTCCTCGGTCTCGCCATCGACCTGGAGGCACGGCGCCCCGTCCTCTCCGGAGGCGTCGGTGGCTACTCCGGGAGGCCGCTGAAGCCGATCGCGATGCGATGCGTGTGGGAAGTGAGAGCCGCACTCCCGGACTTGCCGATCGTGGGCTGTGGGGGAGTGTCGAGCGGCACCGACGTCGTCGAGTATCTCATGGCCGGTGCGTCCGCCGTGGGTCTC
>JBHHXA010000100.1:0-8143 GCA_046756805.1 Acidimicrobiia bacterium | reverse complement strand
GGCGCTGCGCCTCGGATCGGACGGACAGCGGCTCCTGCTGACCGATCCGGATGCGCCGGCGACGAACCTGCTGCTGGCCGCGCCCGTCTCGATCTCGCTGGGACCGCGCGGCTGGTCGGTGGAGGATGCAGCGGGCTTTCAGCCGCAGGTCGGCGTGCTCGAGCCGATCACCCTGCGCCAGATCGACGAGGACGAGTCCGTCCTCGCGCTGGACGACGAGCGCTACCCGGGTTTCTTCAGCCTCACACCGCGCACCGACCTCAAGCCGGGCGCCGTGGACGTGGTGAACCACGTCATGCTGGAGTCGTACCTCCCGGGCGTGGTGGCCGGCGCGTCCGCTCTGGTGCCGTATCGAGCCCTCAAAGAGATCTCACGCAGCATCGCCGATGCCAAGATCGCGCTGAGCCTCGGGGAGCGCGAGGCTCGGTTCAGCTCGGATCGCGGATCGATGACGGTTCGGATCATCGAGGCCACCTTCCCCAACTACCGCCAACTCCTGCCGGACAGCTACCCGAATCGGCTCGTAGTCGACCGGTCGGCTCTTCTCGATGCGATCGGCCGGGCGTCTCTCGTTGCCGAAGATCACATCCCGGTGCGGCTCAGCCTCCACGAGGGCGGAGTCGAGCTGAGCGTGACGCGCCAGGAGGTGGGTGAGGAAACCGAGCACCTGGCAGGCGTGTACGAGGGTGAGGACATGACGATCGCATACAACACGCGATATCTCACCGATGGCGTCACGGCGGTCTCCACGGACGACGTTGTCCTGCAGACGAGCGACCCGCTCAAGCCGGGTCTCCTCACGGGGTCGAGCGGGAGCGAGTTCCGGTACTTGCTGATGCCCGTCCGCCTCTGACGACGAGCCGGCTTCTCATGCGCCTCGGCTGGATCGAACTCCGTGAGTACCGCTCGTATCGAGAGCTGCGCTTCGAACCGAGTGCAGGGACCAACATCCTCGTTGGCGACAACGGTGCCGGAAAGACGAACGTGCTCGAGGCGATCTGGTATCTGTCCGGTCTGAAGTCGTTTCGCCGGGATCCCGACGAGGCGCTGATCCGGGACGACGCTGCCGCCGCAGTGGTTCGAGGAGGGGTCGAGCGAGAGAGCGGCGAGATCCGTGTGGAGATCGAGATCCCGCGCCGCGGCAGGAGACGCGTCCTCCTGAACGGGAAGCGGCCGCATCGTCTGGGCGACGTCGCTTCCGAAGTCCCGGTCGTCGCGTTTCTCCCGAACGATCTTGATCTCGTCAAGAGGGGCCCCGCGTTACGGAGGGACTTTCTCGACGACCTCGGGCGTCAACTGATGCCGGCGACGGGGGCAAACCTCGCCGAGTACGAGAAGGCACTCCGGCAGCGGAACGCCCTGCTGCGGGCCTCGGGCAGGGCTGCGGACCGGTTGACGCTCGATGTCTGGGACGAGCGGCTCTCCCTCGCCGGGGGACGGGTGCTCGTGGACAGGGTGCGGTTGATCCGGGAGATCGGCCCCCTCGTGGAGGCCGCGTACGAACGGCTCGGCGGATGCGATCTCACACTGGTCTACGAAGCGGCGTGGCTCGGCGCCACGCGTCCCGACACCTTGGGAGAAGGGGGAGCGGGGGAGTTGCTCCGGACGGCGCTTGTTGCACGAAGGGAGCGTGATCTCGATCAGCGATCGACCTCGACGGGGCCCCACCGCGACGACATGATCGTCACGCTGGGACGGCGCCCGGTCCGGTCTCAGGCCAGCCAGGGCGAACAGCGGTCGGCTGCGCTCGCGCTACGCCTCGCGGCGTACGGCTCTCTCCGGCGGCTACACGGTGTAGCCCCGATCCTTCTCCTCGACGACGTGTTCTCGGAGCTCGATGCCGCACGGGCAGCGGCCGTCCGGGAGTTGCTCCCCGGTGGACAGGTCTTTGTCACAAGCGCACGAGATGATGAAGCCCACATCCCCGGTACACGGTGGGGAGTCGGCAACGGGAAGGTGACGTATGCAGCATGAGGAATACGCCACCCTTCCGTAGGGGCCACGCCGCGGTCGCGGGAGAGCAAAGAAGCATGAAGATCGAAAGACGAGCACGGTGGAGATGAAGGAACGTCCCGGCTCGCTGCAACCCGTGGGTGAGCTCCTCGACGGGGTGCTGTCGACCGTGGGTGGCGGCAATGTGCCCCCGCTGCTGACGTTGCGCGAACAGTGGCATGAGATTGCAGGTACCCGCTGGGCGGAGGTGTCACGCCCGGTCGAGATCGTCGGTGACACGGTCATCGTCGAGGTGGGAGACGGTGCGACGGCATCGCTGATGAGGTACGACACGGGAGCCGTGGAGCAGCGTCTGGAGGGGGTTTCGGCGGCACCCGATCTGCGTCGGATTCGGATCAAGGTGGCCGCGAGATCGCGTCATCACGAATCGGGGAAATCTTCGTGACGGCGGCGCTGAAATGTAGTGGTACCAGGGATTTCGGCTATAATGACATTGCTGTCAGTTGCTGCACAAACGACCCCCCGAATCGGCCGGCAGGAGCCCCGTGAGCACCGCAAGACGCCCATCTGACGCGTCATACGACGCAAAGGACATCGAGGTCCTCGAAGGGGTCGAACACGTCCGGAAACGGCCGGCCATGTACATCGGGACGACGGGGCCCAAGGGGCTGCACCACCTCGTCTGGGAGGTCGTCGATAACTCGGTCGACGAGGCCATGGCGGGTTTCGCTACCCGCATCGAGGTGACTTTGCTCGGTGACGGTGGTGTGCGGGTCAAGGACAACGGCAGAGGCATCCCGGTCCGGCGGCACGCCAAGACGCGACAGCCTGCGGTCACCACCGTCCTGACGACGCTCGGTGCCGGAGGGAAGTTCGAGTCGGGCGCCTATCAGGTGTCCGGGGGGCTCCACGGGGTCGGCGTCTCGGTGGTCAACGCCCTCTCGACCCGTCTCGAGGTCGAAGTCACCCGCGAAGGCCATCTGTGGACGCAGAGCTTTGCGTACGGCAAACCGAGGGCGGCCTTGAAGAAGGGCAAGAAGGCGGCACGGACCGGGACCACCATCACGTTCTGGGCGGATCCGGAGGTCTTCACCGAAAGCACGGAGTTCGACCTCGCCACCGTGTCGACGCGGATGCGCGAGATGGCCTTCCTCAACAGAGGTCTCGAGATCAGACTCCACGACCGGCGGAAGGACGAGCCCGAGACGCTCGTCTTCCAGTACCGGGGTGGTCTCGTCGATTTCGTGAAGCATCTCAACGCGACCCGGGAACCGATCCACAAGCAGATCGCCTACTTCGACGACACCGGCGAGGGGTGCGAGATCGAGATCGCGCTCCAGTGGACCGGGGGCTACAACGAGACGGTGCTCAGCTTCGCCAACAACATCAACACCCATGAAGGTGGGACCCACGAAGAGGGGTTCCGTAAGGCGCTCACGAGGGCGATGAACGACTTCGCCCGGGGGCGCGGCATCCTCAAAGACAAGGACGGGAACCTCACGGGCGACGACGCCCGGGAGGGCTTGACGGCCGTCATCTCGGTGAAGGTCAGACAGCCTCAGTTCGAAGGGCAGACCAAGACGAAGCTCGGCAACAGCGAGATCAGGTCCTTCGTCGAGAAGGCCCTCAACCAGATGTTCCCAGAGTGGCTCGAGCGGTACCCCGGAGACGGTCGGCGAATCGTCGAGAAGGCCGCGACCGCGGCGAAGGCGCGCCTGGCCGCCAGGCAGGCGCGCGACCTCACGCGACGCAAGAGCCTTCTCGACACGGCAGGTCTGCCGGGGAAGCTGTCGGACTGCTCGTCGAAGGACCCTGCGCTCTCCGAACTGTTCATCGTCGAGGGCGACAGCGCGGGTGGCTCGGCGAAACAGGCCCGCGACAGCGAGTTCCAGGCGATCCTGCCCATCCGGGGAAAGATCATCAACGTCGAGAAGAACCGCATCGACCGGGTCCTCAAGAACAACGAGATCCAATCCCTCATCACGGCGGTCGGCACCGGGATCGGCGACGAGCTCGACATCGGCCGTTCCCGCTACCACAAGGTCGTGATCCTCACGGATGCCGATGTCGATGGCGCCCACATCAGGACGCTGCTGCTCACGTTCTTCTTCAGGCAGATGCCGGAGCTCATCGAGGCTGGCTACGTCTACATCGCCCAGCCGCCGCTGTACTCGGTGAAGGCGGGCGCCAAGACCCGCTGGGTCTACAACGACTCCGAGCTCGACTCAGTGAAATCCGAGCTCAACGGCAGGAAGCTGAACATCCAGCGATTCAAGGGTCTGGGTGAGATGAACGCCGACCAGCTCTGGGATACGACCATGGACCCGGACGCACGCCAGTTGCTGCGGGTCGATCTCGACGATCAGTTCCGCGCCGAGGAGGTCTTCGCCACGCTCATGGGAACCGACGTCCAGGCGCGGCGCACCTTCATCCAACAGAACGCCAGGGACGTCCGCTTCCTGGACTTCTGAGATCCCATCGACCGAGACGCGAGAGAGATGACATGGCCGACGAGCACGTGACCGACCGGGTGCGACCGATCGAGATCGAGCGGGAGATGCAGGACTCGTTCCTCGAGTACGCGATGTCCGTGATCGTTTCCCGGGCCCTGCCGGATGTTCGCGACGGCCTCAAGCCGGTCCATCGCCGCATCCTCTATGCGATGTGGGACGCCGGCATCCGCAGCGGCACCCCTTTCCGCAAGTGCGCCAGAGTCGTCGGTGACGTCATGGGTTGGTTCCATCCACACTCCAACGACGCCATCTATGACGCCCTCGTCCGTCTGGGTCAGGACTTCGCTTCGCGTTACCCGCTGGTGGATCCTCAGGGGAACTTCGGCACGGTGGACGACCCTCCCGCCGCCATGCGGTACACCGAGTGCCGGCTGGCCCCTCTGTCGGTCCACATGCTCGACGGGATCAACGAAGAGACCGTCGACTTCCAGGACAACTACTCGGGAGAGCGCGAGGAACCAACGGTCGTTCCCTCGCGATACCCGAACCTCCTCGCCAACGGCTCGACGGGCATCGCCGTGGGCATGGCGACGAACATCCCACCACACAACCTGCGCGAGATCGTCGATGCCTGTCTCCACGCGCTCGACGATCCTGCGGCCACGGCTCTCGACCTCATGGAGTTCGTCAAGGGCCCCGACTTCCCCACCGGCTCCTACCTCATCGGCAACACGGGCATCAAAGATGCCCTCCTCACCGGTCGCGGCTCCGTCAAGCAGCGCGCCGTCACCGAGGTCGTCGAACTCAAGCGCGGCAAGACGGCGATCGTCGTCACTGAGATTCCTTACCAGGTGTCGATCGACCGCATCATGCAGAAGATCGCCGATCTCGTGGAGTCCAAGGCCATCGTCGGCGTCTCCGAGCTGCGGAACGAGACGAACCGCGATGGCATTCGTGTCGTGGTCGAGCTGAAGCGAGACGCCAACCCGCAGGTCATCCTCAACCAGCTCTTCCGTCACACTCAGCTCGAGGAGAACTTCGCCGTCAACGCGGTGGCGCTGGTGGACGGGGTGCCGCGAACGCTCAACCTCGCCGACATGGTGCACCACTACCTGACGCATCAGCTCGAGATCGTGGAGCGCCGCTCAGCTTTCCGGCTCCGCAAGGCAGAGGATCGAGCGCACATCGTCGAGGGCCTGCTGGTGGCGCTGGACCATATCGAAGAGGTCATCGAGATCATCCGGGGGTCCGACGACGTCGAGGCCGCGAGAGGGTCCCTCATGGAGCGGTTCGAGCTCTCGGAGATCCAGGCAAACCACATTCTCGACATGCCGCTCCGCCGCCTCACGGCACTCGAGACGTCGAAGCTTCGTGAGGAGCTGGAGCAACTGCTGGCGACGATCGCCGATCTGAAGGACATCCTCGGCTCCGAGACCCGGCGGAGACAGGTGGTCGGAGAGGAACTACGGCAGATTGCCGAGAAGTACGGTGATGCGAGACGGAGCCGGATCATCCCCGACGAAGGGGAGATGTCGCTCGAGGACCTGATCGCCGACGAGGAACTCGTGGTCACCATCAGCGCCGCGGGCTACGTGAAGTCTGTTCTGGCGAAGTCGTACCGCATCCAGGGTCGTGGAGGACGCGGGATCCGGGGCGCCGAGCTTCGCGGCGACGACGTCATCAACCACGTGCTCCACACCTCCGCGCACGCCTACTTGCTCTTCTTCACCAACCGGGGAAAGGTGTACCGGCTCCGTGCCCATGAGCTTCCGCGGAAGGACCGCACGGCAAAAGGCACGCTCATGCAGTCGGTGCTGCCCCTCGAAGCCGAGGAGCGGGTCGAAGCCATCATCGACACGCGGGACTACGAGTCGTACCGCCATCTCGTCATGTGCACGAAGCAGGGCCAGGTGAAGAAGACCAGGTTCTCCGATTACGACTCTCGCAACTCGGTCCTCGTCGCCATCAAGCTCCAGGACGATGACGAAGTGGTGTCCGTCCAACAGACCTCGGGGAGCGCGGACCTGCTGATGTTCACCCGCGACGGTCAGGGCATCCGGTTCTCGGAGGAGGACGTGCGGGTCATGGGTCGCGGCACCCAGGGGGTGCGCGGGATCCGACTCCGAGAGGGGGACGAAGTCGTGTCCGCGACCTGCCTCGACGAGGCCGGGGAGATCCTCCTCCTCACGACCGGCGGGTACGGCAAGCGAACGAAGATATCCGGTTTCCCCAGGCAGCGCCGCGGCGGCCTGGGTGTCAAGGCGATGAAGCTGACGAGGGTGCGGGGCAAACTCATCGCAGCCGTTGCCGTGGCCCAGGGTGACGAGGTGGTCATCACGTCTTCCGACGGGATCGTCATCCGGCAGTCGGTGGACTCGATCAGCAGGCAGCAACGGGATTCGACCGGCGTCAAGGTGATGAACCTCGAACAGGATGCCGAGCTGTCCGCGATGGCACTCGTACCCCTCGAGGACGAAGAGTGACGGGAACTCACGGAGGGTGTCGGGACGTTTCTTCCCGGAGTGACCCTCCGTCGGCCCGTACCGCCGGTACACTTCTCGCCGTCTAGGGAGACCCGTATGGCAGTTCGACGCGTTCGCCGGGTAATACGACGGATCGACCCGTGGACCGTTCTCAAGATCTCACTCGTCTTCAACGCCATCGCCGGGCTCACGTTCGTGCTCGGGGTGTGGGTAGTGTGGTCGCTCCTCCTCCAGCGTGGCGTGCCGGACCGCATCGTCGAGATCTTCGAGGCGATCAGGATCACGATCGCCGTCGACGGACGGCTCTACTTCCGCATCGTGGTGTTCCTCGCCGTGGTCGGGTCGATCGCGATGACGGCGCTCATGACCCTGGGAGCGGTGCTCTACAACCTCATCGCCGACCTCGTCGGGGGGGTCGAGCTCTCGGTGCTCGAGGAGACCTACCAGCCGACCGCGCAGCCGGCCGTGAAGCAGCGGATGCGGCCCGCGGTCCACGTTCCGACCAGCGGGAACGGCGGGTCACCGACGCCACAGCGGTCGCAGCAACCACCGAAGTCCGCACCGACACCGGAGGCACCGGCCAAGACCGGCACCGAGGGCTGATCATCCCGGGCCCCTGGAGGCCGCCAGGTCGCCGGGTCACACCTGGGGCAACGGAATCACATGCGGAAGGGTGACGCTGCTCGCACCACCGTCGGCCACCGTTACCGGCTGGTGAAACCTGAGTTGTTCGATGAAGCACAGGCTCTCGGCGTCGTCCCGGCAGTACACCACGGTGAGGTCCGCGAGAAGGACCCCTTCGCCGCTGAGGAACTCGACGCCGATCTCGACGGGGAAGGTGACACCGGTCAGCGAACGGTCCGCATCCGGAGCCAAGAGGGCCACGTCCCCCGGTGCATCCCAGACCACCGACGACGGTGCCTGTTCGTTGACCTTGTAGCCCTCGGGTAGCCCGATCTCGAGCCGAAGGGTCCCGGAGCCGGCGGCGGCGACGACCGGGTCGAGTTGGATCACCGTGCCGCGATATTCGGCGGCGTCGGGCGGCGGGTTGAAACGATCGATACCTTTGATGACGAGGGTCTCGGTGACTCCGGTGGCGAGGTCCGTCACCCGGACCACGTGGTTGTTCGTATCTGCGACGAACAACCGATCCCCGGAGATCGCAAGCCCGCCGGGCTCGTAGAACCGGGGCTCCGGACCGTCCTGCCACCCCTGGTCGCCACCGAGGTAGGTCGTCGTCGCGTAGCCGTCGAG
>JBHHXA010000099.1:0-8147 GCA_046756805.1 Acidimicrobiia bacterium | reverse complement strand
CACGAAGGGCTTCGAGTACCGGGTCGAGGTCGCGCATCGGGTGCTGGAGCCGGGGGTCCGTGTCGCAGTCGTCGATGACTTCCTGTCCCGCGGTCGTACGGCGGAGGCGCTCGGCGAGATCGCCGAAGAAGCAGGCTGCACGGTCGTCTGCTGCGGGTTCGCCCTCGAGAAGGCCTACGAGCCGGGCCGGTCGCGGCTCGAGAGCCACGGTTGGCCCGTGCAGGCCGTCGTCCGGCTCGGCAGGCCTGCGAACGGCGTCGTGGACCTGCTGTGACGGAGGCCTTTGCGGACACGGTCGCCCGGGTCAAGTCCCAATACGAGCTGTGCTTCGGGTGCGGGATGCACAATCCGATCGGGTTGCGGCTCGACGGCTTCGAACCCGATGGGGATACCGGGATCCGGACCATGTTCACGCCACGTGACCACTACCGGGGCTTCGCCGACGTACTGCACGGCGGCGTCGTGGCCGCAGCTCTCGACGAGACGATGGCGTGGACGGCGATCCTGAGAGAGAGCGCCATGGCCGTCGCCGCGAAGCTCGACCTGCGCTTCAGGGCACCGGCGCCGGCAGACGAGCCGTTGCTGCTGACAGGCAACATCGTCGAGCGCAGGGGGAAGCGCCTCGTGATCGCGGCAGAGGCCTCCGCGCACGGTACGGCGCTGGCGGAGGCCGAGGGTCTCTTTCTCATCGTCGGCGGTCTGCCACCCGGCGACGGCGCGGACCACGACTGATGCATCCTTCCCGACTCACCCTCGTCGTAGCGGCCCTCGTGGGCGGAGCAGCGCTGCTGTTCGATTTCGTCACCGCAGACCTCACGGGTGACGTCATCGGCTGGGACGCGACGGCATGGCCGGGCGTAGCGGCGCTTGCGGTCGCGGCGGCACTGGCCCTGCTCGGCGATCGACAGGAAGGGTTTCCTGCACCTGCGACCATCATCGTGGTGCTCCTCACGGCTCTTGCCACGCTCTTCGCGATCTCGAAGATCGTCGATGCCGCAGCTGCCGCCCGTCTGGTCCGTGCCGCAGAGGGGAAGGCCGCCATCGGGATCGGAGCGTGGCTGCTCGCAGCAGCTTCTTGCGTAGGGCTGGCAGGCGCGGTAGCGACCTCGAGCAGGCGCGTGTTCTGACGTCAGGCGAAGAGCTGGAGCAGGGCGATCCCCACAGCGATGTAGGCGAAGCCGCCAATCACCTGCCAGAACGCCCTGGGGTTGGCTTGCGGGCGCAGCCCCTTGCGCAGTCGCTCCCTGGGATCGACGACCGCCCTCCGGCCACGGCGCACATCGGCGTCCTCGAAGTCGTCGTCGGGTCTGACCCTCGACCCGAAGAGTGACCCTATCCACCCGATCCCCATGTTCGTGTAGCCGCCACCCGACGCACCCCCGGTGAGCAGCATGACCACGCCGAGCATGACGATCGTGTACCCGATGGCGTCGCCGAGCGGAACGGACGAGAGACCGATCAGGGCACCTACGACGATCGCAGCTGCAAGGCCGGCACCGAACACTGCGCCATACTCGGGGAGGCGTTCCCGCAGCGGCAAGTCATGCATCTGCGGCACTCCGGTGGGGTCGGGTCGCGGTTCCATCCCATCAGGGTACCGGGACGGTGTGCTATCAGACGCCGAACGGTCGGCAGAAAGACCGAGCCGGGCTCGCACCGGGCTCAGGGCCCCGGCCACGAATCGGGGTCCGGCGGACCGGTCCTGGCATCGATCCATCGCAGCAACCTGATGCACATTGCGGCAAGTGTCAGGATCGAGAAGAGGACGACGAGGAACAGCGCGATGAACTCGAAGCCGGCGAAGTAGGTCGTCTCGCAGCCGGACAACCCATCGGTGCACAGACCCCAGCCGTCACCGCCGCGCCGGATGTCGAGGACGACGAGCAGGGGCACGAGCGCGACGCCTATGGCGGCTGCCACGAACACACCGAGGAATACCCTCAGGGCAGTCTTCACGGCATCGAGGTTACCGGTGATACCGACGTTTGCGACGTGAAATCGCCCGCTGCTACGGTGTGAATCACATCGGCGTAATTCGGTATCGAGCTTCCCCGACCGAGACGCCGGCAAGCAACGCACCCGATGAGCGAAAACCGTCCAGGTCAACATGGTCCTAGAAGCGACGGCTCCCGGCGACACGGCTTATCACGTCGAGTCGTACACCGACACCGAACGACGTGTCCTCGAGCGGTTCTTCACGAACGTCGACGGTCCCGTCTTCGCGATCGTCAACCTCCCTGAGGTCGTCAAAGGCGCCTTGTTCGCCCGCTATTCCCGCTCCCCCAAATCGGTGCGGCGTCTCTTCCTCGACGAGTTCTACCAACTCGCCGACGCCCCAGACACCAAGACGGGTGGTGGGTCGCCCAACGGCGACGACGCCATCCGTCTCCAGAAGGCCGATGCGCTGTACGAGCGGGTCTTCACTCAGTACGGCGACGATTCGGTGGCGCAACTCGGAGGAGCTCACCTCGCCTGCGAGCAGGCCTCCAACATCCTCACGAAGATCCTGGAGTGGGGAAGGCTCGCTTCCTACCTGGAACAGAGCACCCGCTACATCGCCTACGACCAGACGCTCGGAGATCGCTACCGCTATCACGTCCCCGCCGAGATCGCCGCGTCGCCGCTGGTGGACGAATACGCAGCGACGATGGACTGGTTGTTCGACTCGTACTCCTCGCTGATGGCCCGGATGGTCCCCTACTACGAGACGCTCCACCCGAAGAAGGACGGTGACTCCAACTTCGTCTGGAAATCCACGATCGGGGCCAAGGCGTGCGATGACCTGCGGGGCCTGCTGCCGGCAGCCACGACGTCGAACGTCGGCATCTTTGCTTCCGGTCAAGCCTTCGAGATGATGTTGCTCCGCATGCGAGCCCACCCGCTCGCAGAGGCCCGCGCCTACGCGGATCTGATGCTCGTCGAACTGCGCAAGGTCATCCCGGCCTTCATGCGCAGGGTCGATGTGGAGGACCGCGGAGTCGCATGGTCTCGGTACCTCAGCTCGGTCGCGGCGGACATGGATCGAAGAGCCTCCCTACTCGGCTCGGCCCCCGAGCACCGGTCGGAGGTCACGCTCGTCGACTGGGATCGCGACGCCGAGCTCAAGGTGGCTGCCGCAGCGCTCTACGCGCACTCCAACTTGCCGGACGATCAGATCCTCGAACACGTCGCCTCGCTGTCCACCGCCGACCAGGCGGCTCTCGTCCGCGCCTATGTCGGCGAGCGCGCCAACCGCAGGCACAAGCCGGGAAGGGGGATGGAGCGGGTCGGATATCGATTCGACATCCTCTGTGACTACGGGATCTTCCGCGATCTGCAGCGGCATCGGATGCTCACGCTCGAATGGCAGCGCCTTTCTCCCGACCACGGATACGTCGTGCCCGACGCCATCGACGAGATCGGCGGTCTTCCCGTTTGGCACGAAGCCATGGAGAGAACCGCAGCCCTGTTCGAGAAGGTCGGCAGCAGGCTCGGTCCGGATGCAGCACAGTACGTCGTGCCTTTTGCCTACCGGATCCGCTTCTTCTTCCAGCTCAACGCGCGCGAGGCCTTTCACCTGCTCGAGCTGCGCACGGTGCAGGGGGGCCATCCGGACTACCGGAGAGTGTGTCAGGAAATGCACCGTCTCATCCGCGACGAGGCGGGCCACCACGTCATCGCCGATGCGATGCGCTACGTCGATCATGACAACTACGACCTGGCACGCATCGAGACGGAGCGAAAAGCGGCCGCACGCCGGGTCGCCCTCGGCATCGAAGACCCCGGCTGACGCTCAGCTCCCTGCCAGGGGAACCCGCAGGACGAGATGCTCTTCTTCGACCGCCCACGACGCGGAGCCTACGAGCGAGTAGTCGAGATAGTCGCGCTCGGCCTGGGCGACAAAGGCCCGCCTCGCATCCGCCTCAAGCGGAGGTATTCCCCTCGCTTTGACGGCGTCGGCCCGTTCCCGAAACCGTGCGAGGAACTCGTCGACGTCGAGCTGTGCCATCGCGGTCCTCCTCCGCTGCCAGTGCACCGAGACTAGATCGTCGCCGGGCGCACCCGGAACCCGGAGGCCCGGCCCCGCGGCACGACCGGTACCCTGGCATCGGTGCTCGACCGCAAGCTCCTCCTCATCTCCGGCAAGGGCGGCGTGGGCAAGTCCGCCGTCACCGCATCTCTCGCGTTGCGGGCCTCGCGGCTGGGCAAGACCGTGCTCGCAATCGGCCTGGTCGACGGTATCGGGCTAGCGGCACATCTCGGCGCCGAGGAACGCTCCTACGAGCCGCACGAGGTCCACCCCGGGATCCACACGTTCACCGTCGATCGCGCTCGAACCCTCGACGAGTACTTGAAGATCCAGCTCCCCGTTCCCCGCTCCGCTCCCACGCGGCAGCTGAGCCGCGCACTGGACGTGCTCGTGGAGACGGCGCCCGGTGTCCGCGAGATCGTCTCCATGGGCAAGCCGATCTTCGAGGTCTGGAAGGCGTCGTACGACATCGTGCTCGTCGATGCCCCTCCCCTCGGCCAGCTGCTCAGTTACCTCCGCGCACCGCTGACGATCTCGGACCTGGTGTCGAGCGGAACGATCCATCACCAGGCTGAGGAGATGCGACTGACGCTCGCCGACCCCGAGGCGACAGGCCTGCTCCTCGTCACCACGGCCGAGGAGCTCCCCGCGCTCGAAACGACCGAGGCGCTCGAGGTGCTCGGTGCGGAGGGGCTCTGTGTGCTCGCCGGCCTCGTGGTCAACCGCGTCCTGCCGCCGCTCGACGTGGTCGGGGATCTCGCCGCCCTCCCGGACGGGCCGCATCGTGCTGCCGCGATGCTGCACGCCGGCCTCCACGAGGACCAGGACCATTGGCGATCCACGCTGCCCGACCACGACACCCTGCCGTTCCTGTTCGGCGTGTTGACCCCGGGCGAGGTCTCCGCTCGTCTCGCCGACGTGTGGGACGAGTCGTGAGCCGCACCAGGACCGTCATCGTCACCGGTGCCGGCGGCGTGGGCAAGACGACCGTATCCGCAGCCCTCGCCGTGGTAGCGGCCCGCGAAGGACGGCGGGTGCTCGTCGTCACGGTCGATCCGGCGCGCCGGTTGGCGGATGCGCTCGGCGTCCCCGAGGTGAGCAACCATCCCACCGCGGTGCCCGGGCTCGCAGACCTCTCTGCCGCGATGCTCGACGTCACGGCATCCTGGGAGGCCATCACCCACCGTCACGCCGATCCCGATGTCGCTGAGCGGCTCGGTGTGAACCCGTTCTTCAGGGCCATCGCCGACCGGTTCCCCGCTGCTCAGGCGTACGCAGCCGGGGAGCAGATGGCCGAGTTCGCGGAGACGGGATACTGGGACCTCGTCATCGTCGACACTCCGCCATCCGTGGGTGGAATCGACTTCTTTCTCGCCCCTTCCTCGATGCGCGAGCTCATCGGCGGAAGACTCCTGAGGTGGCTCACGGGGGCCCGGCTCCCCGCACGACGCACGCTGTACCGCGTGACCGCACGTCCGGTGCTGCGGATTGCGGACAACATCCTCGGAGGGCCCCTGCTCGAAGACATCGCAGAGTTCCTGCTCGATCTCCGCACACTCCACGACGGGCTCAGGGCCAGAGCCCGGGACATCGAGCGTCTCCACTCAGCTGCGGCGGTCCTCGTAGTCACCACCGCAGAACCGACGCCGTTGCGCGAGACGCGACGTTTCTTCGAGCGGCTTCCCGGTGTGGACATCACACCGCGGGGCGTCCTCTTCAATCGCACGCTTCCCGACGGGTGGATGCGGGAGGCAGGTAGCCCGGCAGGTGCTGTCGATCCGGCCCTGCGCGAGAACCTCGCACGCTGGGCGACCGAGTCGCGCAAGATGCAGGATGCCCGCGACGAGTTGGCGGCCCGGTATCGGACACCGATCGCGACGCTTCCCTGGCTGGAGACCGCCCCCACGTCGATCGCAGGGCTCGCCGCGCTGATGGAGCAGGCGGAAGGACTCGACTGGCAGCGGCTGGCCATCCCTACGTAGACCTCTCCTCCCAGATTTCCTCCCCCAGATTTCCTCCCCCAGATTTCGCTCAGCCCACGGCAGGTCGCTGCCGATAACCACCGGATCAGATTCCGGGGAGGGCGGCGTTGCGCCGGGGACGATCCGGGTGGAGGAGCGGACGAGGAGCACCTTCTTGAAGAAGGCTCGCTCCGTCGTTCGCGATCGCGTAGTACTCGTGGCCATCGTGGCGCTCGTCGCGTTTGCGACAGCCGTCTCCGTCACGATCTTTCGGGGCTCAGCGGTGCGCACGGCCGACGAGCAGCTCGTCGCCGCAGCCAGAGCGCAGATCGAACGGGCCCACCTCGTGGCCACGGCCGCCCTCCAGTTCGAGGACGACCCGACCCGCAGCGGAGCGGCACTCGAGGCGACGCTCTCCTCCCTCATCGCCGCCCACAATTCGCTGGCACCCGCCGCCGGGGACCCCGGATTGGACGGCATCGCATCCACCGAGACCGTCGCGCTGAGGGAGTCCGTCCAACCCGCGCTGGTCCGGCTCCAGGAGACGAGTGGGGCGCTGCTCGCCGGCGCTTCGGCATCAGCGGGCGAAGCCACGGTGACCGCCGCACTCGATTTCCGGACAGAGATGGCGGCCGTGGCGCGTGCCTTCTCGATCCGAGCGGGAGAGCATGCCCTTGGCGCCAGACAGATGCAGCTCGGGTTCGTCGCAGCGGGGTTCGGCCTCGCGATCTTCGTCCTCATGGCGGTCGCCAACCGCGCCACGAGGGCCGCAACCGGCCGGAAGGCGCTGCGACTAGGAGAACTCGACCACCTCACGGGTCTCGTCCGCAGGCATGCACTGCGCGAGCACCTCATCGACGCGATCCATCGCAGGCACGAACTCGACGGCTTCGTCGCCCTCGTCTTGCTCGACGTCTTCCCCGAATCGCCGCGTCCCATCGGGCGCGGCAAGCACGACATCGATCGCGATCTGCGGGAAGTGGGCCGTCGCCTGCAATCCGCGGTGCGCACGACGGACCTCGTGGCTCGGACCGGCGGCACTCAGTTCGCCGTCGCGGTCGACAGATCACCGCGGGTGGAGGATGCGGGCCGGATCGCGGCGAAGCTGCTGGACGTGCTCGAAGCACCGGGACCCGACGGCGCGGCCCCACTCTCGTTGCGGGCCGCGGCCGGCATCGCAGTGTATCCGCTCGATGCGGGCAGCGGCGACGAGCTCATCGAGAAGGCGGAAGGGGCGGCCCGGACGGCGCGAAGAAGGGGCGGTGGCTATCGATACTTCTCCGCAGAGCTGACCGCACCCGAGACGACGAACGCCCAACTCGCCCGGAGCCTGAAGGGTGCGCTGCGCGAGCCGGACGACCAGTTGTGGATCGCCTACCAACCGCGCATCAGGCTTCGGGATCGAGCGGTCGTCGGGCTGGAAGCGCTCGTCCGCTGGCGTCATCCGGAGCTGGGCGCCCTGAAGCCCGAGGAGTTCATCCCCGTCGCAGAGCAGAGCGACCTCATCCTCGATCTCGGATCGTGGGTCATAGAGACAGTGTGCGACCAGCTCTCGGCCTGGTCCGCGACGCACTATCCCCCGCTGCCGGTCTCAGTCAACGTCTCGACACGGCAGTTCCGCAGCGGCGATCTCGACCAGATCGTCGCGGCGGCTCTTGCCAGGCACGATCTGCCCGCAGATCTCATCGAGATCGAGATCACCGAGGGTGTCCTCATGGACGACCAGGACCGGCCCCTCAGCCACATGCACGACCTCAGGACGCTGGGGGTGCGCATCGCGGTGGATGACTTCGGCACCGGCTACTCGTCGCTCAGCTACCTGAAGCGGCTCCCGATCGACACGTTGAAGATCGACCGGTCCTTCATCAGCGAGCTGCGGGCCAACAGCGAGGATGCGGCCATCTCGACGGCCATCATCGCTCTCGCCCACTCCCTCGGTCTCGAGGTGGTGGCCGAAGGTGTCGAGACCAAGGAGCAACTCGATATCCTCGTCGATCTCGGCTGCGACGCCGCCCAGGGGTTCTACTTCTCGAGGCCGGTCCCGGCCGCGGAGGCGGAGGAGTTGTGGAGACCGCGGACGGCCGTCGGCTGACCCGTCACAGAACGGCCTTCGATCCCAGCAGCTCTCGAAGCTCCGCAAACAGCGCAGAACGCGGCTCGACCCTGTGCTCGTCGCC
>JBHHXA010000098.1:0-8195 GCA_046756805.1 Acidimicrobiia bacterium | reverse complement strand
GCACTACTCGACGTGGGCCGGCGTCGCCATGGCATACGAAGGCCTGTTCTACTGGGGTCCTCGCCGCTCGCTATCAGGACGTTCTGCAACGCCACGTCGATCACCCTGATCTCGACCTGCTTGATCAACTCCGCATCAGCCGGGTTGCCTACGCGATATTGTTGTCGGCAACCGCAGCGGTCGATGCGACGGTCGCGATCTACGACGACCTCTCGCCACCCGCGTCGGGATGTCTACCGGCCGCGTCGCGGTATTCGTCGGTGCCACGATGCTGGGCTCCGTGGCGTTGCAATGGCCCATCGGAGCCATGTCGGACCGGATGCGGCGCCGCAGCACACTGCTGCTCGTCACGGCCCCTGCCGCCGGTGTCGCCGCCGCGGCAAGCGCCCTGCCGTACGACGGCGTGCTCATCGTCACCGCGATGTTCCTGATCGGCGGACTCACCTTTCCGATGTATTCGCTGTCGCTCAGCCACATCAACGACGTGATCCCGCGCGGACAGGCCGTGAGCGCGAGCTCGATCTTCGTCTTCGTCAATCGGATTGGGGGCGATGGCGGGCCCGCTGTTTGCCGCAGCAGCAATGGAGGGGATGGGGCCGAGGGGGTTCTTCTGGACCCTCGCCGCCGCCCACGGACTGATCGGCGTGTATGCGATCTACCGCATCGCAATAGACAGACCACCGATCGAACAGCAACAGCCATACCGTCCGTTCCCGGCGCGAGCCTCTGCCATCGTGGCCAGGCTGGGCAAGGTTCGTCGCCCCCCGCAACCACCAGTGAGAACGGACCACCGGGAGGGTGCTGAAAGAGCACAGTCCTCTTGGAGGCTCGTGGACGAAGTCCCGGGCAAGCAGTGCTGCGGGTGGGTCGACGGGCCCGAAAGGCACCCTCTTTCAGCACCCTCCTAGGAGGGTGCTGAAAAAGCACAGTTCGCTTGTGGGCTCGTCGACAAAGTCCCAGGTGGAAACACTGCGGGTGAGTCAACGAGCCCGAAGAGGCACTCTTTTTCAGCACCCTCCTAGTTCTTTGCGGCGGTCTTCTTGGCGGTAGTCGCCTTTGCGGGCGCCTTCCTTGCGGGCGCCTTCCTTGCGGGCGCCTTCTTTGCGGGCGCCTTCTTTGCGGCAGGCTTCTTCGTGGTCGACGCCTTGGTGGCAGGCTTCTTCGCTGCCGGCTTTGCCGCAGGCTTGCGCGCCGCAGGTGCCTTCTTGGCGGCCGTCTTCTTCGGCGCCGGCTTCTTTGCGGCCGGCTTCTCGTCCTTCACCGGCGCTGCGGCCTCGGAGGCCGCAAAGCTCTCGCGCCAGCTGGCGAGTGCACCTTCGAGCTGGTCTCTCAGCTTCTCGACCCGGTCCTGGACGCGGTCGAGATCGACCTTGCTCTGCAACTCCTCGACGACGTTGCGCTCCCGCACCTGCTTCGTGAGGCGCTCGCCTTCTTTGGCGGCCTCGTCGAAACGGCCCTGGGCTTCGTCTGCGATCCTGGTGCCCACCTCGGCGAGCTTGGACCCGTATCCGTGGAGCCGGCGCGCGGCGACCATCGGTGCGCCAACGGCTGCATAGAGGGTCTTGGATGCCAGCTCTTTCTGTGTCTCGAACATCAGTTGTCCTCCTCGGTTTCGCTGACAAAGGTGTGGTAGATCTGCATCAGCGCTTGTTTCTGTCCTCGTGTCAGCTCGAGGTCTGCATCGATGGCATCGACCACGGTGGGGCGTTCGATGCCTTCGAGGAGCCCGGCCCGTTCGTAGAGCGCTTCGGCCCTGATGGACAGGGCTCGTGCGATCGACTTCAGGATCTCCGCCGACGGTTTGCGCAACCCGCGTTCGATCTGTCCCAGGTACGGGTTGGAGATGCCCGCAGTCTCCGCGAGCTTGCGCAATGACATCGCGCTGCGCTCACGCTGCTGGCGAATGAATCCGCCGAGATCGGTGAGGGGTTGACGCATGAAACAATAGTATCCCAGAGTGCTAACTTTTGCAAGCATTGGGAAACAGGCGGGGGTGATCGTGTGATGAGCGCCGGGGCCCGGGTAGCGTCTGGCTCAGTGTCACACTTCGATCGCACGACGTCATCCACCGCGCCATGACCCAACACACAAACCGTTCAAGCCACCCCCGCCCGGGCCGCTTGGCATAGGAGAACGAATGGAGATGATCGTTGCCTCCTGGCCCTCGCCCGAACCGGGCATCCCGACACCGCTCGTCGCGCTCGTCGACGAGATGCAGGAGGATCCGCACTGCCTCGCGTCTTTGCTCGGGAGGGACGACACCGGTGCGCTGCTGGTCACGGTATGGGATGGCGACATCGCCGTCGAGGTCGCTGCCGCTCTCGCGGAGGACTATCCCGGCATGACGGTTCGTCTACTCGCCCTTGGATCCGACGCCGTCATGCTCGGCTGAGGGTGCGTCACGGCGGCCGACTCCACGGTTTGCACCGGGCCTATCCTCCCCTCCGGAGGTACGAATGGTCGACGCCGTAACGGGCAGGGACGAGTCGCTCATCATCGTCATGAGGGGCGATGCAACGAGGGACGAGATCGCCCATGTGCTCCAGCGTCTAGACGACGTAGGGGCCGAATGTCACGTGTCCTCGGGGAAGTCGCGCACCGTCATCGGAGCGGCCGGCGACCCCGAAACGGTCGAGCAGCTTCCTTGGGAGGCGTTCCCCGGCGTCGAGCGGGCGGTACCCGTGCTCAAGCCGTTCAAGTTCGTTAGTCGCGACTTCCAGCACGAGGACTCGAAGGCTGCCGTGGGCAACGCCCTCATTGGTGGTGGCCACTTCGCTCCGATTGCCGGGCCGTGCGCCGTCGAGACCCGCGACCAGCTCTTCGCCTCAGCAGAGGCCGTGGCCGCGGCGGGGGCCACCATCCTGCGGGGGGATGCCTTCAAGCCGCGGACCTCCCCCTACGCCTTCCAGGGCCTCGGTGAGAAGGGGCTGGAGCTGATGGCGGAGGCCCGTGAGGAGTTCGGCCTGCCCTTTGTCGCGGAGGTCGTCGACCCGCGTGACGTCGAGCTGGTCTGCTCGTATGCGGATCTGGTGCGCGTCGGCACTCGCAACATGGCCAATTTCACGCTGCTGTCCGAGCTCGGCAAGCAGTCGAAGCCGGTGATGCTGAAGCGCGGTTTCACGGCCACGATCGAGGAGTGGCTCAACGCTGCCGAGTACATCTACAAAGAGGGAAACCACGACGTGATCCTCTGCGAGCGCGGGATCCGGACCTTCGAGACGGCCACGCGCAACACGCTCGACATCTCAGCCGTCCCCGTCCTCAAGGAGCTGTCGCATCTGCCCGTGGTGGTCGATCCGAGCCATTCCGGCGGAAGACGGCGGTTCGTCGCCCCGCTTACGCGGGCCGCGGTCGCCTGTGGGGCGGACGGCTTCATGATCGATGTCCACTCCGCCCCCGAGATGGCGCTCGTCGACGGCCCACAGGCGATCCTGCCCTCCGAGTTCGCCACTCTCATGGACGACGTCCGGGCTCTCGTCGCCGTCGTCGGCTCCACGATCTGACGCCGTGCCGGTGCGCGACGTCGGCATCCTCGGCACCGGGCTCGTGGGGGCTTCCATCGGGCTCGGCCTCCGATCGGGAGGGGCGCGCGTCACCGGCTGGGATCCCGATCCCGACGTCCTGCATCAGGCAATCGATCGGGGGGCCGTCGATATCGCGGCATCGGACGAGGCGGCTGTCCTGGCCGCCGCGGGGGATCTGCTCGTCATCGGCGCCCCGCCCGCCGCGACCTGCGATCTCGTAGGCAGGCTCGATCACGGGCAGCTGACGATGGACGTTGCCGGCGTGAAGGCGCCGGTGGTGGAGGCGAACACGATGCCCCGCTTCGTGGGAACCCATCCCATGGCAGGGCGGGAGGTCGCGGGACCGGCTGCCGCTTCGGCGGTGCTGTTCCGTGGTGCGGCCTGGGTCGTCGTCACCGATGGCGCTTCCGAAGGGGACCTCGCCGCGGTCGGTGGCGTCGTCACGTCCCTGGGCGCAAGGCCTGTGCTCACGACGGCCGCGGAGCACGATCAGGCGGTGGCCGTGGTCAGCCACCTGCCGCAGCTCGTAGCGGCCGCTCTGGTGGCGACGGCGGGCGAGACGGAGGGCTCCATCGATCTCGCTGCGGGCAGCTTCCGCGATCTGACGCGAGTGGCCGCTTCTGACCCGGCGCTGTGGGTCGATCTGTTGAGGACGAACCGCGTGGCGGTGACTGCCGCCCTCGCTTCGCTGCAGGCCGTCCTCGGCGAGATGACCGATGCCCTCTCCGGCTCAGACGAGATGCTGGCAGCGATGTTGTCGCGATCGCGCGCCGTGAGACGAGGCCTGACGGCCAGAGCCGCGACCGTCAGGGTGGCGCTCGCCGACCAGCCGGGCGAGCTGGCCAAGGTGGGGCACGCCTTGCAGGTCGTCGCCGTCGATGTTCGTGACATCCAGCTCAGGCACGCACCTCACGGAGGCGGCGGAGTGCTCACGGTGTCGGTGCGGCCCGGTGATGCCGACACGCTGAGCAGAGCGCTCAGCGATGAGGGGCTGTTGATCGTCGACTGAGCAGGGCGGTCATGCGTAGTGGTCGAGCAGGGCCGCCACGGCAGCCGCCCCGACCACGATGCCGGTCTCGATGCAGCTCTCGTCGACGTCGAACGTCGATGAGTGGAGGTCGACCGTCCGGTAGGCCGGGGCCGCACCGAGACGGAACATGGCACCCGTCACGTCCTGGAGGAACCAGGCCAGGTCCTCGGACCCGAGACTCTGGTGCGTGTGTTCCACGCGGTGCGTTCCGATCGCGGATCGGGCCGCCTTCGCAAAGATCTCGGCCACGACCGGGTCGTTGACGACCGGTGGCGATCCCTGGACGTAGTCGAGCTCGAACTCCGCCCCGAGTGGGTTGACGATGGCCGCGATGACGTCTTCGACGGTCTTCGGCAGCTCTCGCCACAAGGCGGCATCGAACACTCTGACGGTCCCTCCGAGCTCGATCTCGGTGGGGATGACGTTCTCGGCGCTCCCGCCCGAGATCCGGCCGAAGACGACCACGAAGGGGCTGCGGGGATCGATGTCCGCCCTGACCATCTGCGGGAGCTCCGTGATGACCTTGCCTGCGACGTTGACGAGATCGACCGTCTGGTGCGGTCTGGAGGTGTGGCCGCCGGGCCCGTGCAACGTGATCGACATGCGATCCGATGCGCTCGTGATCGCACCCACCCTGGCGCCGATGCTGCCCGGGGCAAGGGAAGGATCGACGTGGAATGCGATGAGCGCGGACAGACCCTCGTGGACGGCTTCGGTGCGCAGCACCGTGGCTCCGCCCGGGATCTGCTCCTCGGCCGGCTGGAAGATGACCCGCACCTTGCCGGCGAGGTCGTCGATGCGGTGGAGCACGGCTGCGATGCCGACTGCGACGGCGGTGTGGACGTCGTGACCGCACGCATGCATCACACCCGGCACCGTCGACCGGTACGTCGTCGTGGTGTGCTCATCGATGGGGAGTGCATCGAGGTCGCAGCGGAAACCCACCTTGGGACCCTCAATGCCGGCGTCGACGGTCGCACCCACCCCGCCCGGTCTGATCGCCGGCTCGAGCCCTGCGCGGCGCAACGCCGCCGCGACACGCGCCGTGGTCGCGTGCTCACGCCACCCGGTCTCCGGGTGTGCGTGGATGGCGCGGCGCAACTCGACCATCGTGGGAGCGAGCTGGCGGGCCAGATCGGTGATGCGATCGATCCGCTCGGGCACGAGACCAAGTGTACCGCCCGCCACTCCTCCTCCTCCAGCCGGGGGCCGTCCCCTACAGTGCGGTGGCTGGCGACTCGCTGCTGCGAGGGAGGATGCAACCATGCCTGTGCCACGCCCGGCCTTCACGATCGGCATCGAAGAGGAGTACCTCATGGTCGATCGCGTCACCCGCGATCTCGTGCCCGATCTTCCGAAGGGGTTCTTCGACGATTGCGAGCAGGCGCTCGGCCCCCAGGTCGCACACGAGTTCATGCGGTCCCAGCTCGAGGTCGGGACGAAGGTGAGCAGGACGGTGCAGGAGGCGCAGGCCGATCTCGCCCTGCTTCGGTCGACGATCGCCGAGCTCGCCCTCGAGTACGGCGTGGCGCCCATCTCTGCGTCGACGCACCCCTTCGCCAGCCACGGTGCGCAGCAGCACACGGACAAGACGCGCTACAACGCGCTCGCCGAATCGATGGGTGCGGTGGTGCGGCGGCTGCTGATCTCCGGGATGCACGTCCACGTGGCGATCGAGGATCGTGATCTCAGGATCGACCTCATGAACCAGGTGCTGTACTTCTTGCCGCACCTCCTCGCTCTCTCCACCTCGTCGCCATTCTGGGAGGGCGATGTGACCGGGCTCAAGAGCTACCGGACGTCCGTCTTCCGAGCTCTACCGCGCACCGGGCTTCCCGACGAGTTCCATTCCTGGGCGGATTACGAGCGCCACATCGGCACGCTGACGAACGCCGGCGTCATCGAGGACGCCACGAGACTGTGGTGGGATCTGAGACCGAGCGCCCGCTACCCGACCCTCGAGATGCGTTCGTCGGACATCTGCACGAGGCTCGACGACGGCATCACGATTGCCGCGCTCTATCTGTCGCTGCTCGCGATGCTCTACCGGCGCCGGCTGGGGAACCAGCGGTGGCGCACCTACTCCCGCATGCTCATCAACGAGAACATCTGGAGGGCGCAGCGCTACGGCATGGACGAGGGCCTCATCGACTTCGGCAGGGGAGCGGTCGTGCCGTTCGCCGATCTCGTCGACGAGGTCATCGAGCTCGTTCGCGAAGATGCCGACGAGCTCGGGTGTCTCGACGAGGTGCTCGGAGCCAGGGACATCGTGACGCGTGGAACGAGCGCTCACCGGCAAGTCCGCGTCTACGAGGAAGCCGTGGCTGCGGGCGCCAACACACAGGAGGCGCTGATCGCGGTCGTGGACTTCCTCATCGAGGAGACCGTCCGCGGACTGTGAGCGGCCCACGGTCCGGCTCGGGGTCGCCGGTAACCTGATCGCCATGGATTCGGTTCGAATCGCGGGTGGCCAGCTCAACCTGCGGGTGGGCGACATCGACGGCAACGTCTCGCGGATCTCCGTCGCGATGTCCCGGGCGGAAGACGCAGGAGCCGACGTGCTCCTCCTCCCCGAGCTGGCGATCCCCGGCTATCCGCCGGAGGACCTCCTGCTTCGGGAGCAGTTCGTCGGCGACAACCTGGCAGCGCTCGACACGCTTGCGGAGCGTTCTGGCGAGGTCGCCACCGTCCTCGGATTCGTAGATCGCCTGCCGGGAGATGGCTCTGGTGGCGGTTCGGCTGGTCGAGCCATCGCCAACGCCGCGGCCGTGCTTTGCGGCGGGAGGGTGGTCGGGATCTATCACAAGGTCCTGCTGCCCAACTACGGGGTGTTCGACGAGGCCCGGTACTTCACGCCTGGTGCCGGCGACCCGGTGCTGTGGGACACGGCCGGGGTCGCGGCCGGAGTGTCGGTGTGTGAGGACATCTGGTCGGCGGACGGTCCTCCCCAAGACCAGGCGAGGGCAGGGGCGCGGATCCTCTACAACATCAACGGTTCACCCTTTCACCGGGGAAAGAGTGTCGAAAGGGCGGCCCTCCTGTCGTCCGTTGCCCGCGGTTGCGGTGTGCCCGTGGTCTACCTCAATCTCGTCGGGGGTCAGGACGAGCTCGTGTTCGACGGCGACTCGATGGTCTTCGACGCCGGGGGCGAGCTCGTCTATCGGGCTGCCCAGTTCGAAGAGGAGCTGTTCATCGTCGACGTGGAAGCTGCCACCGATCGCCCGACGGGCGGAACGCTGGTGACCGTGACGCCGCCACCCCGGCCTCGAGCTCCGCTCCCCGCAGCAGTCTCCGCGGAGCGATTGGACCCGATCGGTGAGGTCTACACCGCGCTGGTAACGGGGCTCCGTGACTATGTTCGTAAGAACGGTTTTCGCGAGGTGGTGGTAGGGCTCTCCGGCGGCATCGACTCCGCCCTCACGTGCGTCATCGCGGTCGATGCTCTCGGGCCTGATGCCGTCTGGGGGGTCACCATGCCGGCGCGGTACTCGTCGCAGGGTTCGGTCGACGACTCGGAGGACCTGGCGAAACGGCTCGGCTGCCGGTTCGACCGCGTAGACGTCGATGATGTCTTCGCCGCCTACCTCGACGCGCTGGCGGCTCCATTCGCCACGACAGAGACGGGAGTTGCAGAAGAGAAT
>JBHHXA010000097.1:0-8297 GCA_046756805.1 Acidimicrobiia bacterium | reverse complement strand
CGTGGCTGCTGTGTGTGTGGCGGCACGGGCGGCCGGTCTGGTGTTCCACGTCGTCGGCGGAGGGTCGTTCCTGGACCTGGCGTGGGCCCGGCTCGGTCTGGACCCGATTGCCGGCGGCGTGCAGATCCTGGACGGTCGCGAACTGCCGGATCCGCTCCCGCTGCACCTTCCCACGCTGATCACCCAGGTCGATCGGGGCGTGGTGCTCGCAGACGTGATCGGTGTGCTCTCGAAGGTACTCCCCGACGAGACCGAGGTGGTCGTGCTGGACCGCCTCGGTGACTCCGACGAGGTCGTGGAACCCATGCCCATCGTCATGGCGTCCACCTACGAGCCCGGGCCCCGCACTTCGCTCTTCGTCGATCCGCCGCTGACCGGCTGGCACGGGCTCGTCGTGACGAACCGCCGGTTGCGAGCCGAATGTCCCTGGGATCGTGAACAGACCCATCACAGTCTCGTGCGGCACCTCGTCGAGGAGGCGTACGAGACGGTCGAGGCGCTCGGCGGGTTGCCCGCTTCGGCCCCGGTCGGGCCGGTCGACCTTCCCGCATACGTGCACGTCGAGGAGGAGCTGGGCGACTTGCTGCTTCAGGTCGTGTTTCACGCCACGCTGGCGGCCGAAGCAGGCGTGTTCGATGTCGAAGAGGTCGCCGAGCACATCCGGCGCAAGCTGGTGCATCGCCATCCGCACGTGTTCGGAGAGGCCGACGCCGCCGATGCCGACACCGTGCTCGCCAACTGGGAACAGATCAAGCAGGACGAGAAGGGAAGGGGCTCACTGATGGACGACCTTCCGTCATCGCTCCCTGCGTCTGCCCGCGCCGACAAGCTCCAGCGCAGGGCGGCGGCGGTGGGTTTCGACTGGGACTCCGCTTCTCCGGTACTCGCCAAGCTCGGGGAGGAGGTGGACGAGTTGCGCGCCGTGGAGGCAGACCCGGAGCGTGGTGCCCACGAGCTGGGTGACGTCTTTTTCTCAGCCGTCAACGTGGCGCGCCACCTCGGCGTGGACGCCGAGCTCGTCCTGCGGGCTGCCAACAACCGGTTCGAATCGCGCTTTCGCCACGTCGAGGCCGCAGCGCTCGCCTCCGGGCGGAGCCTCTCCGAGCACTCGCTAGAGGAGATGGATGCGATGTGGGAGCTGGCCAAGGAGGCGCTGGCTGGGGACGGGGACCCGGAACGGTGAAGGGGCGGTGACGTTGGCTCCGACGGGAGTCGTGATACAGTTTCGCCACAACGTGGAGGGCCCGCCGTGACGACGATCAGCCGAGTGTGGGCCCGCGAAGTCCTCGACTCCCGGGGGAACCCGACCGTCGAGGCCGAGGTCTTTCTCGCTGGTGGAGGCTTCGGCCGTGCGGCAGTTCCGTCCGGGGCGTCGACAGGGGCAGGCGAAGCCGCAGAGCTTCGCGACGGCGGCGACCGCTTCGGCGGGAAGGGTGTGGAGCGGGCCGTTGCCAATGTGAACGATGTGCTCGGTCCCGCCCTCATCGGCATCGATGCGACCCGTCAGGAGCGGATCGACGAGCTGATGCTCGATCTCGACGGCACACCGGAGAAGTCGAAGATCGGCGCCAACGCGATCCTGGCCGTCTCGCTCGCAAACGCCAGAGCGGCGGCAGCCGGGCTCGGCATGCCCCTCTTCCGCTACCTCGGAGGATCGACGGCCAGGGTGCTGCCGGTGCCCTGTCTGAACGTGCTCAACGGTGGCGCCCACGCTGCCAACTCCGTGGACATCCAGGAGTTCATGCTCGTCCCGGCCGGCTTGCCGAGCTTCCGCGAGGCTCTCAGGGCGGGCACCGAGGTGTATCAGTCGCTGAAGAAGGTGCTCGCAGGACGAGGGCTCACGACCAACGTGGGGGACGAGGGTGGCTTCGCTCCCGATTTGCCCGCGGACCGGGCCGCACTCGAGCTGCTGGTGGAAGCGATCGAGGTCTCCGGTTACCGGCTGGGCAAGGAGATCGGGCTGGCGCTCGACGTCGCCGCAACGGAGCTGCATCGTGCCGGCCGCTACGAGGTCGACGGCAGACAGCTCACCTCAGGGGAGATGGTCGAGTATCTCACCGGTCTCGTCCGCGACTTCCCCCTCGTCTCGATCGAGGACGGGCTTGCCGAGGACGACTGGGACGGTTGGTCCCATCTCACATCGGAGCTCGGCGACAAGATCCAGATCGTCGGCGACGACCTGTTCGTCACGAACGAGTCGCTCGTCCGCCGCGGCATCGACGAAGGGGTCGCCAACGCGGTGCTGGTCAAGGTGAACCAGATCGGATCGCTGTCGGAGACGTTGCACACGATGGAGCTGGCGCGAGGCAACCGCTACGGGTTGATGATCTCGCACCGTTCCGGAGAGACCGAAGACAGCGTCATCGCCCACCTCGCCGTGGCGACGAACGCCGGCCAGATCAAGACGGGGGCTCCGGCCCGCGGAGAACGAACGGCGAAGTACAACCAGCTGCTCCGGATCGAAGAGGCGCTCGGTAGCGAGGCGCGCTTCGCCGGGTGGACACCATTTGGAGGCCCGCCGGCGTGACCATCCATGCCACAGACACGAGCAACGATCGACCCGCCCAGCACCGTCGTTCACCCTGGATCGCGCTCTTTCTCCTCATCGCCCTGGTCATCACCATGGCCGGCGTCTTTCCCTTCCGTCAGATCATCGCCCAGCATCGCCAGGTCGCCCTCACCGAGGAGAAGCTCGATGCACTTCTCACGGAGAACGCTCGCCTCGAGGGGCAAATCGACGACCTCGGCACCCCGGCTGAGGTGGAGCGGATCGCCCGGGAGCAGCTGGGGCTCGTGCGTCCTGGTGAGACGGCGGTCACGGTGAATCGGCCCCGCACCGACCCCGTTCCCGCATATCGGGGTCCTGCCGTCGCGACCGATCGGCCCGAGCAGGAGGACCGCTCGCTCCTGGGGCAGTTCTGGGACTTTCTCACCGGCCGCGATCTCGAACCGGATGGATGACCGGTCTGTCGTCGCGGTCCAACTCGGGAGGGAGCCCAGATCGATCGTCGATCCTGCGGCGAGCTGCCACCTGGGTCTCCCCACTGTCATCGCAGTGCCTCCGCATCTCGATGACGGGACCCCTTTTCCCACCAGCTTCTGGCTGACGTGCCCGCTCGCCGTCAAACGTATCGGGAGGGTGGAGTCCTCGGGTGGCGTTGCGGCGGCTGAGGTCCGTATTGCTTCCGATGCTGGCTTTGCATCCCGCCACTACGCCGCGATGCGGAGGTACGAAACGGACCGGGAAGCGCTCATCCCGCCCGGCTCGACGGGCCCCCGGCCTTCCGGGGGTGTGGGCGGTGCGGCTCGCGGGGTCAAGTGCCTGCATGCGCATTATGCGGATCATGCGGCCGGCAACGACAACCCTGTAGGCGAGCACACCGCAGCCGATATCGAGCCGCTCGATTGTGCGGTCCGATGCGTAGCCGTCGTCGAGGGTTCGATAGTCCGCAACCCTGAGTGGCGCGAGCCCAGGCCGTGAGAGTCGCCGCAGTCGACATCGGCACGAACACCACCCGCCTCCTCATCGCAAAGGTGGATCGGTCCGACCTGCTCCACAAAGAGCGGCTCGAGTGGCTGGACCGCCAGACCACCGTCACCAGGCTGGGCCAGGGCGTCGATGAGACCCGGATGCTGTCTGAAGAGGCCATCGACCGGACTGTGGCGGCGCTGTCCGAGTTCGGCGCGGCGATCCGGGCCCGGCACGTGGAGGCCGTCAGGGCAGTAGCGACCTCAGCGACACGAGACGCATCCAACCGGCACGAGTTTCTGGCGCGGGCGCAGCTCGCGCTCGGTGTCGGGTTGGAGGTGATCCCGGGAGACGAGGAGGCGGCACTCGCTTTCCGCGGGGCAGTCTCGGGACTCGACGTGACCAGGCCGGTGCTGGTCATCGATCTCGGCGGGGGAAGCACCGAGTTCGTGACGGGCTCGGATCGCGTCGACTCGGCGACCTCCGTCGACATCGGCTCGGTGCGCATCACCGAGCGCTTTCTCAGGACACAGCCTGCTCCGCAAGACGCTGTCGAGGCGGCGAGCCGTCACGCCGCTCAGGCGTTTGCGAGCGTCGCCCTGCGTCCTGCACCACCCACCATCGTCGGCGTAGCGGGCACGTTCACGTCGCTCGCGGCGATCAATCTCGAACTGGAGGCCTACGACCCCGCCGCAGTGCATGGCAGCTTCCTCACCGAGGGCCAACTCGGCCGACTCGTCGGCGATCTTCGTGTGCTCGACCTCGATGAGTTGCAGGCCATCCCGTCGCTGGACCCTGCCCGCGCACCGGTCATCCTCGGAGGAGCGATCGTGGCCCTCGCAGCGGTGCGATCGACCGGGGCAGACGGCCTGGTGGTGTCGGAGGCCGACATGCTCGACGGCGTCGCCCTCTCAGCCGTTCCCCGTTGATCGGGGCTGCTCCGGCGGCGCGCTAGTCCTCGTCGGCGTCGGCCTTGGCCACCCTGTCAACGAGGTGCGAGGGAAGCTCTGCGTAGTGGTCGTGTTCGGCCACGAACGTTCCCCAGCCCTGTGAGATGGACCGAAGATCGATGGCGTACGTGAGGATCTCAGACGTGGGGACGATGGCGATGATCGTCTGTCGCCCCCCGGCAGCGACGTCGGTGCCCTGGACCTGGCCCCGCCGCGAGGAGAGGTCGCCCATCACGTCGCCCTGGTAGGCGGCGGGAATCGTCACCTCGATGCGTGATACGGGCTCGAGCATGATGGGCCCGGCGCTCTCCATCGCAGCCTTGAAGCCGAGCCTGCCGGCCATCTTGAAGCTCATCTCCGACGAGTCGACGGCGTGGTACTTCCCGTCGATGCAGTGCACCGCGACGTCGACCACCGGGTAGCCGAACACACCGCCGTTCGCCATGGTCTCGCGGATACCTTGTTCGACCGCGGGAATGAACTGTCTCGGGATGGAGCCACCCTTGATCTCGTCGACGAACTCGAAGCCCGAGCCGCGAGGGCTAGGCTCGATCCAGATCTTGGCGACCCCGAACTGGCCTCTGCCGCCGGACTGCTTCTTGTACTTGCCCTCTGCGTCCGCCCTGCGCGTGACCGTCTCCCGGTAGGCCACCCGGACGTCATGGCGGACGACGGCAACGCCAAACTTGCGCTGGAGCTTCTCGATCGTGATCGTGAGATGCGTCTCGCCTGAGCCTCGCAACAGGGTCTGCTTCGTCTCGTCGCTCCGTTCCAGCACCAGGGCGGGATCCTCCTCCTGGAGCCTTCTCAGCGCGTTGGCGAGCTTGTCCTCGTCGGCCTGAGTGGCGGCGGTGATGGCGACGGCGAGAACCGGCGCCGGATGCGCGATACCGGGAAGCCGGACGGGCTTGTTCTTCGGCGCCAGCGTGTCTCCCGTCGCCGTGTCGTTGAGTTTGGCAACCGCTCCTACGTCGCCGGCGGGCACCTCCGGTATCAGCTCAGTGTCCTTGCCGAACATGTAGGCGATCTTGGCGAGTCGCTCGTCACTGCCGGAACGGGTGTTGTGCAGCGACATGTCCGGCCGGAGCGTGCCCGAGAGCACCTTGAACAGCGAGATCTGCCCGACGTAGGGATCGGCGAGCGTCTTGAACACGAACGCGAGCGGGTCTCCCGAGGGTGAGCCTTCGATGGTCACCGTCTCACCGCCGACCTCGACGTCGATCGCGCTTCGGATCGTCGGCGATGGGCCGATCTCCGTGATGTAGCTGGCCAGCCGGTCCACCGCGATCGGCCCCGTCGCAGAGCCGCAGACGACCGGGAACACCGTGGCAGCGGCGACGCCGATCGCCATCGTCTTCTCGAGTTCGGCTGCTGATGGCACGTCGCCGTCGAGGTAGCGCTCGAGCAGGTCGTCATCCGCCACGACGATGCCTTCGACGAGGTTGTCGTGGACCTCGTCGATGCGAGCCTTCATGCTGTCCGGGATCGGCGCCTCTTCGGCATGCCCGGAGTCGTAGACGAAGGCCTTGTCGGTGAACAGGTCGGCAACACCGTGGAATGAGGCTTCCTGCCCGATCGGAAGCTCGATGGGTGCAATCCCCGCTCCGAACCTGGCTCGCAGGTCATCGAGCGTGCGGTCGAAGGAGGCTCGCTCCTTGTCCAGCTTGTTGATGAAGACCATGCGCGGCACATCGAGCTCTTCGGCGGTCCGCCACACGTTGTCGGTCTGGACCTCGACACCTTCGACGGCGCTCACGACGAAGATGGCGAGGTCCACCACCCGCATCGCGGCCCGCACGTCCCCGGCGAAGTCGGCGTAGCCGGGGGTGTCGATGAGGTTGATCTTGTGGCCCTTCCATTCGAGCGGCGCCACGGCCAGCGAGAGGGACATGTCCCGCTTGTGCTCTTCGGGGTCGTAGTCGAGGACCGTGTTGCCGTCTTCGACGCTTCCCAGCCGGTCGATCGCTCCCGCCCGGTACAACAGCGCTTCGGACAGCGTCGTTTTACCCGCTCCGCTGTGTCCTACAAGGGCCACGTTGCGGATCTTGTCGGGTGCGAACACCTTCACTTGAACTTCCTCCGATTGTGTCTACTGGCTGGGGGCCAGAGGTTACCGCCGTCACCAGGGGGGTTGCTCGGCCCCTCGAGACGATGCGGGTAGCCTTCCGCGACCGGCCCGGGTGGCGTAAGTGGTAGCCGCGGCGGACTTAAAATCTGCTGTCCCTTCGGGGGCGTGGGGGTTCGAATCCCTCCCCGGGCACTGTGTTGTCCCTCCGGGGGGCGTTCAGGCGCCACGGAGGCTTGTGCCCGGGTCGCGCTGCTCCCCTTCCTCTGGGCTCGTGCCGTCGGCGCCGTTGTGGCCGGTTGGTGGTGGTGAGGGTCGCGCGAAGAAGGTTCGAATCTCTCCTCGGGCACGATGAGCGCCCCGCTCTTACCGTCAACCTCTTCAACGCACCCCATCATGCCCTGATGGGGCCTGTGGTTCTCGTGGAACACTGCCCCACTTGGCGCGGTCTGCGTGAGCGTCCTGCCAGTCTGTCAAGCGAGGATCCGGCGATCCGGTCAGCAGCTCATAGGCCGCGAGCCGACTTCTCTGCTCGCGGGACAATGAAGGAGGAAGGGCCAAGCCGCTCAGCCCTTGTTGGATGACGACGGCAACGCCCTCGATGCCACGCTGGTTCCATGGCACTCCGGGGTCGGACCACGTGGAATAACCGCGAAGCGTCATGAACTGTTCGCGGGTTTCTTCCGCGAGGTTCGCGGCCTCCCAGGCGTGGGCGAGCTCGTGCTCGTAGGCTGACTCGAGATCGGAGCAGATGCTGATCCGCCAGGGCTGGAATTGAGGCTGGAACAGGGCAGGGTGCCCTTTGCACGGATCGTCCGAGGTGGCGAAGACGACCTCGAGGTCGGGCAGTGTCAGCCCGGCATCACCGAAGCGCTCGATCGCCAGCTCGAGACGTGCTTGCTGAGACGACGTCGCCCCGCGAACCACGATACGAGGCGCGATGGCGCCCGACAGCGTTGCGCTCGGTTCGGCCCATTTCCTGGTTTCCGCGACCGCTGCGGTCGGAGGGGCGACCATCGCCGCCGTTTCGCGGTCGGGGGCGTGCCCTCCCAGTCCGAGGAGGGCGAGGGAGCCCAGGGCGACCAATGCGGTGAGGTTCGACGGTGCTGACATAGGAGCACCGTCTGGGAGGGCTGCAACAGTCTCGCTTCAGCCGGCTGCGAGCAGGGGTGAAAGCTGCGGCGTCTCAGCGCCCTGACCTGGGAGTTTGCGCTGCAACCGAATTGCAACCGCGCTCGGTGAAACTGCCCGGTAGCGTCTCGACCGGAGTGTTGGAGATGAGCGTCCAATTCGAGGTCCTCGGCCCGGTCCGAGCAGTGCGCGAGTCCGGACCAATCGACATCGGAGGACCGAGCCAGCGGCGACTTCTCGGGGCGTTGTTGGTAAGCGCCGGCTCGGTGGTCTCTCGCGGCCGGTTGGTCGAGGCGGTGTGGGGCGAGGAGCCTCCGGCCGAGGCGGACCGAACACTCCGCACCTACGTCGCCCGGCTACGACGAGCTTTGGCAGGGGACGGCGGCACCACGACTCAGGGCATGATCCGCACGCAGGCGCCGGGGTACATCCTCGTGGCTCCACCGGATGCGATCGATGCGCACCGCTACGAGGCGCTGCACAGGGAAGGACTTCGTCAACGCGGAGTGGACACGCCCGCAGCAATCGAGACGCTGCAACGCGCCCTGGCACTATGGAATGGACCGGCGTATGCGGAGTTCTCCGATGAGGAGTGGGCTCGCCCCGAGGCGGTGCGCCTCGAGGAGCTGCGACTCGGGACGCGCGAGAGCCTTATCGACGCTGTGCTGGCCGCGGGCCGGCA
>JBHHXA010000096.1:0-8306 GCA_046756805.1 Acidimicrobiia bacterium | reverse complement strand
TCGTGGGCAGTTCGGCGCGGACCTCGATCTCCCGGGGGACCTTGTACCGGGCCAGGCGCTCGCGGGCGTAGGCGAGGAGCTCCGTCTCCGTCAGCTCCGCTCCGTCTTCGAGGGCAACAAACGCTTTGACCTTCTGGTCCTCGCCACCGGGGGGCACGCCTATGACGCCTGCCTCCATCACGAGCGGATGCGCGGTGAGGGCCTCCTCGACCTCGCGGGGGTACACGTTGAGGCCGCCGCCGGCGAGGATGAGATCCTTCTTCCTGTCCACGATCGCAAACACGCCATCTGGCTCCATGACCGCGATGTCACCCGTGTGGAGCCATACCGTCCCCATGGCATGGGTCACGAGGGTCGCACCGGTCTCCTCCGACCGGTTCCAGTAACCCGCCATCACCTGCGGCCCGCTCACGCAGAGGACCCCTCTCTCGCCGGGACCGAGCACCGTGGTTTCGGTTTCCTCGTCGACAATCCGGCAGTCGGTTCCCGGCACCGGAACACCGATTGCTCCGGCATTGTCGGCTCCCGCAAGCGGATTGCAATGAGTGACGGGAGATGCCTCAGAGAGACCGTAGCCCTCGACGAGTCGCGCCCCCGTCGCCTCCTGGAAGGCGTTCTGGACGTCGGGTGACAGAGCAGCAGCTCCGCTGATGCAGTAGGAGATCGAGGAGACGTCGTACTTCCCGGAGCGCACGTGGCGATGCCTGCTGATCGCCGAGTACAACGTCGGCACACCAGGGAACACGGTCGGCTCGTGGTGATCGATGACCTTGAGCACGGTGACGAGGTCGCGAGGATCGGGAACCAGGACCTGGGTGAACCCCTTCGCCATGGCCTGGTTCATGGCGACGGTGATCGCGTAGCTGTGCGTCAGCGGGAGCGCCGTGAGCATCACCTCCTCACCGTCGCGCAGCTCTGGCGAGAAGGCCGACACCTGGTTGACGTTGGCCGTCAGGTTGTCGTGCGTGAGCTGTGCGGCCTTGGGCACACCCGTTGTGCCCCCGGTGTACATCAGGACTGCGGTGTCGGCTGCGCCGACGGTGACCGGCCGCGGTGCGCCGCCGCCCACGACCTCGGACCAGGGATGGGTCCCGGGATCAGCGGAGAAGTCGACTCTGTGACCACCGCGGCGTTCTCTGAGGAGCGTGAACAGTGCGCGCGTCGGTCCCGAGAAGTACTCCTTGATGTTGGTCACGCCGACTTGCTCGAGGTCGAGGTCGTCGCGGACCTGTCGCACCCGCTCGTAGAGCATGCTCAGCACGATGGCGATGCGCGAGCCGGCATCCCGCGCCTGGTGTGCGAACTCCGAAGACGTGTACTGCGGATTCGAGGGCACGACCACGCCGCCACAACGCCAGATCGCCTCGTAGGCGATGACGAGCTGCGGGCAGTTGGGCATGAACACCGACACTCGATCCCCGCGCCTGAGACCGAGGCGCTGGAGCCCTGCGGCCGCGCCGTCGACGAGCTTGTCGAGCGTTGTGTAGTCGATCTCCCTGTCGAAGAAGACCAGCGCCGATCGATTCGGATACCGGACCGCTGCTGAACGAAGGAGCCGGTCGAGCGGCTGCGAGTCCCAGGCGACGTCCACCGGAACACCGGGGTCGTACAGGTCATGCCAGGGCCGGGACCCGAGATGGGTCCGCTTGGTCGGTGCCGCGTCAGGCATCCCGGCTGAAGGCGACGGCCCGGTCGAGCACGTCCTGAGCGTCGCCGGAGTCGACGGAGGCAGCTGCGAGCTCCATCGCCTCCACGAAGCCCTCGGCCACCTCCGCAACGACGATGGCGGGCGTGGCATTCACCAGCGCGATGTCTCGATGCGGCCCTCGGGCACCTGCGAGCACGGATCTGGTGATCGCCACGTTCTCTTCGACGGTGCCGCCCCGGACGTCATCGACGGGCGCCCGTGGCACGCCGAAGTCCTCCGGCGTGAACTCCGCCGTCGTGATCTCACCGTGCCGCAGCCGGTAGATGAAGGAGGGCCCCGCCGTCGACAGCTCGTCCAACCCGTCCCTGCCGAAGTACACGAATGCGTACTGGGCGCCCCGGTTGGCCAGCACATGGATCATCCGTTCCGCCATGCCGGGGTCCGAGACGCCGACGGCGGAGAGAACGGGCCGGGCCGGGTTGCAGAGCGGTCCGAGGAAGTTGAAGACCGTGCGCACACCGACGTCGCGGCGCACCGGAGCAGCATGGCGAAGCGCGGGGTGATAGAGGGGGGCGAACAGGAACCCGAAACCGATCTCGTCGATCATCCGCGTGGTCTCTTCCGGCGTCAGATCGAGCCGGACACCCATCGCCTCCAGTAGATCGGCAGATCCGGCCTGAGAGGAAGCAGCGCGGTTGCCGTGCTTTGCGATCTTCACGCCCGCTCCTGCGGCGATGAGGGCGGCAGTGGTCGAGATGTTGAATGTGCCGCTGCGGTCGCCGCCGGTTCCGACCAGATCGACGATCGGACCCTCGACGGCAACGGACACCGCCTCGTCGTACATCGCATCGACGAAGCCCGTCATCTCGTCGGCCGTCGCATGTTTCGACGTCACGGCAACCATCAGTGCTGCGATCTGCGCCGGGGTAGCCCTTCCCCCCATCACCTCCGACATCGCAGCATGGGCTTCGTCCCGAGTGAGATCGTCTCGGGAGATGAGCCGGGTCAGCGTGTCCGCCCAGTCGTAGCCGCCCATGAACCGGGGACGATAGCGGCACGCCACACCGTCACCGGGCCGGGACGGACCGCTGCTCCTTCATGGGGTGAGCGTCACCCGGTGGTCTACGACATCCTGGCGCGTTCCGTCGGCGGCGGACTCCGCATAGACCGTGACGAGCCCTTCGGTCTCCCGCTCGATGTCGAACTCCACCGACACCCCGAGCGAACCCCAGCACCCGCTGCCACACGATGCCGCCGTGAACCCTGCGGCAAGGACGTCTCCGTCGAGCGTCGTCACCTCGTACTGGACGGTTGCCTCGAAGACGAGGTCCTCCCAGTACGTCAGGACGATGGCGGCGCGTTGTCGCACGGTCAGCCGATCGACCGCAGCGAGCACGTCGAGATCGACCTCGACTGCGGGAGCCACTTCCGGCGATGCCGCCCGCGCCTCGCGCAGCCTGCGCCGCATCGTGCTGCGGTGGTGGGACGTGGCCTCGTTGAGGACCGAGCGGTACAGGTAGGCCCGATGGTTGGCCACGGCGGTCCAGCCGCTGGAGCGAAACGCCGCGAGACACGCATCCGTTACGACGTCCTACGCATCGAACGGACCGACGAGACCCGTGGCGAACCGTACGAGGTCGTCGACGTGCTTGCGGTAGATCTCTTCGTCCGTCATCACAGCCGTATGACGTCACCGGCGTGGCGTCCGGGTGACACTTCGGCGTTGAGACTCGATCGGTCAGGCGGGCTGACGAAGGAGGCGGTGTCGTTGCTGCTCAGACACGCCGCCCCATACGCCGAACCGCTCCCCCGCCTCCAGGCTGTACTCGAGGCAATCCACCCGGACGGGGCACATGGCGCAGATCGCGCATGCCCGCTTGGTGTCGGACGGCGTCTGCGGGAAGAACAGGAAGGGGTCTTCGTTTCGGCACGTGCCGAACACCATCCAGGGCCGCTCCTCGTTGATCGGAGCAGAGAGCATGGAAGCCACCACCTCGTCGATCTCGTTCATGGCACCTCCCCCTCGAGGCGAGTCCTCCTATGAGACGCCGGTCGCGGGCGAAAGGTTCCCGAGCTCGCGAATCCCCTGGCACCGAGCACGGGCCCCGGTCCGACCGCTACACTTCCCTGTCCTGAAACGGCACGTTCGAGCACGATGCTGAGGAGGCGACACTGCTCTACTTCGCCTACAACGCGCGTATCGCTCCGGACCGGATGGCTGAGGTAGCTCCCGGTGCGGAGTTCCAGTTCATCGCTCACTTGCCAGAGTGGGGTCTCGAGTTCCCGATCCACGACGGCAACTGGGATGGCTCGCTACCGACGGTCACGCCGCAGGAGGGAAGCACCGTTTGGGGTGCCGTCTTCGAGGTGCCGCGCAAGGACTTCGGCGGTCTCGATGAAGCGGAGGCGGACGAATGTCGCATCGCCGACGAGGTCGAGGCCATGGATCGCAACGGGAAGCGCCACCAGGTCACGGTGCACCTGTTCAGCCCAAACGGCGATGCAAACGGTGCAAATAGTCCGTCCCCGAGCTATCTCGAGCTGATGCTGCGCGGGTCGCGCCACTGGAGCCTTCCTGCGGGCTGGATCGCCGGTCTGCAGGAACACATCGAGAACGGGCACTGAGGAACCCTGAGCGGACTGCGCTGGGGCGCCATCGTCCTCGGGGTACTGACCGGCCTCGCTGCATCCCTTCTCGTGTTCCTGGTGCTGGGCATCACGGGCGTCGTGAGCGGCGCGGGCAGCGGCCTCCTGCTCGTCACCGCCTACTCCTCACAGGTACTCGCCGGGTTCGTAGCAGCGAGGATGGCCGGGGAGAACGCCGCCCTCAACGGCGGGCTGGCAGGAATAGGCCTGTTCTTCGCCACCGCTGTGTTCGCCCTCGCGGCGGGAACCGACCCCACGGTGGCCACGATCGTGTTCTCGTTGTTGCTGGCTTCGGTTCTCGGTCTCGCAGGCGGTCTTCTCGAGGAGTGGCGACGCATCGCGCGTTGAGCCCGGGGACCCGGACGGCGGCAGGCCGACTTCGACCTTTGCGCTGTGCCGCGGCGGGCCTACCGTGGTTCCTGCGAGCCCGGGAGGCGACCGCGGCGGGTGTCGCGCCCGTCGAGGAAAGTCCGGACTCCACAGGGCACGGTGCTGGCTAACGGCCAGGCGGGGTGACCCGCCGGAAAGTGCAACAGAGAGCAGACCGCCGATGGACCGGGCAACCGGTCACAGGCAAGGGTGAAACGGTGGTGCAAGAGACCACCAGCGTCGCGGGTGACCGCGACGGCTCGGCAAACCCCACCGGGAGCAAGGCCAAGCAGGGGCAGGGTGGCCCGCCCGCTACGCCCCAGGTAGGCCGCACAGATAGATGGTCGCCCACGACAGAATCCGGCTTACACCCGGACTCGCTAAGGGAGCCCTCCTCCGGGGGGCTCCCGTCGTGTGGGATGGCGCGGCGAGCGACCCGTGAAACGTGTGGTCGCCGTGGCAACTTCGGCCCCGGCAGAGCGGCTCAGCCGCCCACCCACTCCTTGACGACGGCGTAATGACCGCCGGAGGACTGGGTCCCCTCCTCGGCCTGCGGGTAGAGGTGGGTGAGGAAGACCGTCCCGTTCGCCCCGAGGAGCGGTGTCAATTCGAGACGCACCTGCACGCTGTTGTCCGAGGCGTGCTTCAGCCGCACCGTGAGCTCGGTGGCGACGGAACCCGGCTCGATCCGCTCGAGGGCTGCCTCCCACCGCCCGGCGTCGCTCGGCTGGCTGAGCTCGGTCAGTGTCTTGCCGATGAGGTCCTCAGCGGTCAGGGCCAGCATCTCTGCGATCGGCGCTTCGACATGCCGTACGACGCCGTCTGCGTCGATCACGGCGAAACTCGCAGGAGTGAAGTCCCCTGCCCGTGGCAGAGGCTCCGCGGCGGGTCGGTCCATCCGCTGCCGCTGCATCGAGAAACGAATCGCCCTCGCCAGTGCTTCGGGTCCTACGGTCCCCTTCACCAGATAGTCCTGGGCACCTTCGCGGACCGCCTGAAGGGCGAGATCGTCGTCTTCGTGGGAGCTGAGCACGACGATGGGAACGGTGTGATCCTCGGCGAGGAGCGCATTCACCGCCTCGAGACCCGTGGCATCCGGGAGCAGGAGATCGAGGAGCACGCAATCGGGCCGTTGCTCCCTGGTCCTCGCGATCGCAGTGCTGAGCCTTCGTGCGGTGCGGAGCGTGTTGGGCTCGGGCCACACATCGGCCAGCATCGATTTGACGAGCCTGATGTGGAGCGCGTTGTCCTCGACCAGGAGGAGATCGGGCATCGCCTCCGACTCGCTGCGTTCGCCCTTCATCGGTGCACCTCGGTTCGGCCGGCAAGACCGGCAGCGTCTACTGTTCTTCGGCGGGCGGCTACCGGCTCTTGAGGAATCAGCCGTGTGTGCTGACGGCAGCGCTCATCGCACGCCGCCCTGATCCCCGGGCACTCCGTGGAACGGTCACTCGAGCGAGCGTTCGCCGAAGCCGCCCGTCGTCGCCACCTTGAACATGCCCCATCCGAGCCCGGCCCCGATGAACGGCGCCGTCACGTAGATCCAGAAGTCGGAGAACTCGCCACCCACGAGCGCTGAACCGAGCGATCGGGCCGGGTTCACCGACGCACCGGTGATCGCTGCGGCTCCAAGATGGATCGCCGTCAGCGTGAGGGCGATGGCGGCAAAGGCCGTCATGCCCGACAGCTCACTGGTAGTGACCTTCAGGATGACGGCCACGAAGATGGCGGTGAGCAGGATCTCGAGGAGAAACGCGCTCCCGGCTCCCACACCCGGAGCCGGCTGCGTGGTTGTCGACGCGACAGCAGTCTGGTCGGCGGCCACCAGGAGGACGATGCCGGCGAGGACGGCTCCTCCCGACTGAGAGATCACATACTGGATGAACCTCTCGACCGTGATGCGACCGTCGATCAGCGCTCCGAGGCTCACCGCGGGGTTGAAGTGCCCCCCGGAGATCTCCCCGAAGGCATAGAGACCTGCCAGCAAGGCGAGTCCGAAGCCAAACGAGATCGCGACGACGTTGCTTCCACCGGTTGCCAGGATGCTCAGGCCACCGATCAGTACGAGGACGAACGTACCGAGCACCTCTGCAAGCCATGTCCGTGCACTATCGGACATTTCTCCCACTCCTTCTGCGTCGATTCTGAGTTGGACTTTCGCAGATGTCACCGGGTTTCGGGGTTATTCCCGCGAGCGGTCCGACCCGGGGGGCACGACCCAGCGCCACAACTAGGATCGTCGGCCCGATCGACTTCGCCGCATCCGCCCGAGGAGCCTGCCGTGACACGTTTCGGATATTTCTGTGGCCACGAGCAGTTCCACCCCGAAGAGCTCGTCAGACATGCCGTGCTGGCCGAACAGGCCGGCTTCGACCTCGTGGTCGTGTCCGAGCACTTTCATCCCTGGGTCGACGATCTCGGCACCTCCGGGTACGCCTTTGCGACGCTCGGTGCGATGGCCCAGGTCACCGAGCGAGTGGAACTCGTGACCGGGGTCACGACGCCGCTGTTCCGCCACCACCCTGCTGTCGTTGCGCAGGCTGCCGCCACACTCGACCGGCTGTCCGGCGGCAGATTCCAACTCGGTGTCGGCACGGGAGAGAACCTGAACGAGGGCCCCCTCGGCTTCCCATTCCCGCGTTATGCGGAGCGTGCGGGACGGATGGAGGAGGCACTACAGATCATGAGAGGACTCCTTGACGGCGACAAGGTCTCGTTCGACGGGGAGTACTACCAGACCGACCGGGCCCGGCTATACAGCCTGCCCGTCGGAAGGGTGCCGATCTGGATGGCCGCAGGCGGTCCCAAGTCGGCCGCGCTCGCCGCTCAACGCGCCGACGGCCTCATCACGAGCGTGAAAGTCCCGGCGGAGACGAGACAGAAGGTGCTGGAGCCCGCCCTGCTGGCTGCACGCGAAGCCGGCAGACCGGCCCCACCACTGCTTGCGACCCGGTGGTCCGTCTACGCGGAGAGCGCCGAGGACGCTTTCAGAGCGCTTGGTGCCTGGCGCGGGCTTCGGGCCCCGGGAAGGCTCGATGCGGTCGATCCCGCCGACCTCAGAGAGCGCGCCGACGAGATGGACCGCGCCGAGATCCTCTCGATGTACTCCGTTGTGCACTCCGCGGCCGATTACGTTGCCACGTATGCGCCGCTGATCGAGTCCGGCGCCGAGGTCGTGACGATCCAGACAACGTCACTTGATCAGGAATCCGTGATCAAGCTGCTCGGCAACGACGTGCTGCCACGGCTCAGGGATCTCGCTCTCACCACCGATCACTGATCACCGACGAGCACGTGCATCGCGGCCAGCTCCGACTGGAGGAGCGTGTCCTGCTCGTGGAGCTGCGTCGCCGCCTCGAGGCCCGGGAGCACGGCCGCAACATACCCGGCGCGGATCACAGCACCCTGCGGATCATCCACCGCGGCATCCAGGATGCCGCGCAGGCGGCGCACCAGCGCCGGCCCGAACGTCGCAACCATGTCGACAGTCCATGGGCCTTCCTCGTCGCGACGAGCGACCACCTCGGTCGACCCCTGCGGGCTCGACAACTCGACGGCCGCGAACTCCACGGTCTCGACGGCGAGCGTCCGGAAGTCACCGACGACGAGAGAAGACAAGGCAATGCCCTGGAACTCGCGGAAC
>JBHHXA010000095.1:0-8324 GCA_046756805.1 Acidimicrobiia bacterium | reverse complement strand
CCGGAGACGGTTTCGAGATCGAGACCACCCTGCTCCAGGGCAAGCCCTATCGGGCGATCCTCGCCCACCTGGACGACACGGAGCCGACACTCCTGATCGTCGGACGGCTCGGCGTCCACGCCGACGAGGGCCTCGATCTCGGATCGACCGCCGAGAACCTGGCGCGCCTCGCGGGGTGCCACGTCCTGCTCGTCGCCCGCACGTTCGAGCCGGAGCCGGACGGCGACAGCGAAGCGGTGCGGGACCGGGCAGTGATGTGGACCAGCGATGCCCTAGGCCAGCTCGACAAAGTGCCCGCCTTCGCCCGGAGCTTCGCCCGCAAGGCCATCGACGACTACGCGGCCGACAACGGCTACGACACGGTCACCCCCACCGTCATGTCCGCAGCGCGAGAGAGGCTGGGGATGTGATGACGACGACCACGACGACATCCGGCGTACTGGAGCAGGTCGTCGCACAGCGAGAGCGCCTCGCTCATCGCCTGGCGTCCGTGACGAGGGTCATCGCCGTGGGGAGTGGGAAGGGTGGCGTGGGGAAGAGCGCGCTGACGGCGAACCTCGCCACCCTGTTCGCCGGCTTCGGGTTGCAAGTGGGTGCTGTCGACGCGGATCTGAACGGGCCCACGCTGGCACAGATGCTCGGCGCCCGCGGCCAGACGTTGACGCTGACCGACGACGGTGTCGAGCCCGCTGTTGGCTCTGCCGGTGTCAGGCTCATGTCGGTGGATCTCTTCCTCGCCAAGGATGAAACCCCCGTCGATTGGCAACGCCCCAACGGTCTGGCAGAGGACAGCTACGTGTGGCGCGGGGCAATGGAGGCAACAGCCGTGCGTGAGTTCCTCGCGGACACGCTCTGGGGTGAGCTCGACGTCCTGTTCATAGACTTGCCGCCCGGCTTCGAGCGCTTCTCCACACTGGCGAGGCTCATCCCCGGCCTGGAAGGTGTGACGGTCACGATCCCGAGCGCTGCGTCGCATCTCGTGCTCCGTAAGGCGGTCGCCGCAGCTCGTGCACACGGAACGCTGCTGGTCGGGCTCATCGAGAACATGTCGGGCTACGCATGCGAATCCTGCGGACGCGTCGGACCTCTCTTCACACAGGAGCCGGGAGGTGAGCAACTCGCCGCCGATCTCGAGCTGCCGTTCCTCGGCTCCGTCCCCTTCGACCCCCACCTCGCGAGTGCTTGCAACGAGGGCCGGCCGCCACTTCGTGGCTCGCCCGCCTGCGATGCGCTGGAAGCGGTCGCGGGCCGGATCTTCCATGCACCTGAAGACCCGACGGCGGGTCCGCCGACCGGCGTGACCGAGGCTCCATGAGATTCCGATGCGTTCCTTGCAACGAGGTCATGCACCTTCAGGTACCAGACGGGGGGAGCGACGACGTGCAGCTGGTGTTTGGCTGCCCACTGTGTGACCACACGATCTCGATGATGCCCAACAGCGGAGAGACACAGCTCGTCGAGTCGCTCGGTGTCCATCTCGGGGCTGCAGACGGACCACCCCCGCCGATGGCCGGGCTGCGATCCGCCCTCTCCGGCGCCCGACCCGATGCGGTGTCGACGAATTCGCATCCCGAGCCAACTTGGACGGAGGGAGCGACCGCCCGGCTGGCCCGGCACCCGACCTACGTGCAGCCGGTCATTCGAAAGACGAACATCGACTTCGCGAATCGTCACGGCCTCCGGGAGATCACACCGGAGGTCATGGACGCTTGCCAGGCCGCTCACGACCCGCCATGACGGTCGCACCTCCCCGCCTCGTGTCGTGGAACATGACGCGACGGTGCAACCTGCGCTGCGGACACTGCTACCTCGACGCCCGGACGCGGTCGACTCCCGAAGGTGAGATGACGACCGCCGAGGGTCGAGACCTCATCGACCAGCTCGCGGAGCTGTGCCCAGGAGCCATGCTCGTGTTGTCCGGTGGCGAACCCCTGCTACGTGCCGACCTGCCGGAGCTCGTCTCTCACGCGGCTGGCCGCGGCCTCCTTCCGGTACTCGGCACGAACGGAGCACTCCTCACCGACGACCGGGCGGCACGGCTCGTCCAGTCCGGGCTCTCCGGTGTGGGCCTCAGCCTCGATTCGCTCGACCAGGATCGCCACGACGAGTTTCGGGGAGCCCCGGGGTCGTGGCGAAGGGCGGTTGCCGCCATCGACACCTGCCGCGGACGCGGCCTGCCGGTCCAGATCCACACCACGGCGACGCGCGCCAATCACGACGAGATCCCAGCACTGATGAGATTCGCCGCCCACCGGGGCGCAGTTGCGTTCAACTTGTTCTTTCTCGTGTGCACCGGGCGCGGCGAAGACGTAACGGACATCACACCACACCAGTACGAAACAGCCTTGATGGCCCTCGTCGATGCGCAAGGGGCCTACGAGGGTCGAATGCTGGTCCGGGCGCGTTGCGCACCCCACTTCCGTCGGCTGCTGTCGACACACGACGCCGCGACGCCGACGGACGCCGCTGCCGGCTGTCTCGCCGGCAGGACCTACTGTCGTGTGACTCCCGAGGGCGTCGTGACCCCATGTCCTTACCTCCCAATCGAGGCAGGCGATCTGCGCAGGGACACCCTTGCCGAGATCTGGGCAAACGCTCAGGTGTTCCAGCGGCTTCGCCGACCCCAACTTCGCGGGCGTTGCGGCTGCTGCGAGTTTGGGGAGGCGTGCGGTGGTTGCCGAGCGAGGGCATTCGCCTCACACGGAGACCTCATGGGCGAAGACCCGTGGTGTTCGTACCATCCGGGGTCGGAGCCCGGCCGGCTGGTTGCGACCGCCCCCGAGGTGGAGTGGACCGCCGAGGCACGTGCTCGCCTCGACCGCGTACCCGTGGCGCTACGCGCCATGGTCGAGAGCGGCCTGTTGGCACACGCCCGCTCCAAGGGAATCTCCACGATCACCCCGGACGTGATGGCTGGCATGCGGTCGAGCGGCGTCGCGCCGGGCTTCGCGACCGGTGAGGACGTCGTCGATAGCGGGAGTCGCTGATGCGGGCGCGGGGAGGAGCGGTGCTCGTCGCCGTGTTCACGACGGGCATCGTCGTGTGCACCCCGGGCCCTGCCGCCGCTCACAGCGGAGGTGGAGCCGGTCTTCCCCTTCCGGTGGGGCTTGTGGTCGCTGGCGCCGGAATCGTTCTCATCGCGTCCTACCTCACCCTCACGGTCTCCTGGACCGAGCCGAAGTTGCAGGGTGGACCCATCCACCGTGCGGTCCGCGTTCGGGGTCTGGGCGGAGTCGCGGGCGCGCTCCGATTCGTCGGGTTGGCGGGTCTTGCGCTCGTCATGCTCAACGGTGTGATCGGCGACGCCGGCTCCTCCCGTGCGATCGGGCCGCCCGTCGTTTGGATCGCGTTGTGGCTCGTCGTTCCCTTCCTCTCGGTGGCCGCCGGCAACTTCTGGAGATTCCTCAGCCCCTGGCGCAGCCTGGCGCGTCTCTTGATGCGTGAAGAGCCGGGACAACCGCAGTGGACGCCTCGACTGGGCGTCTGGCCCGCGACGGCCGTCCTCGGTGGCTTCACCTGGTTCGAGCTCGTATCGAGAGACTCGACGAGACCGGGCATGCTCGCCATCGCCGCAACCGTGTACACGGTCTATCTCCTCGCTGCGAGCCGGTGGCTGGGCTCGGAGGCCGGGGTCGGGTCGTGTTGCGTGTTCGAGAACTACACAAGCCTCCTCGGAGCGATGTCACCGATCGCGTGGTCCGACACACGCCGCCGCTCACCGGGAGCGCAGGTAGTGCACAGACGCGCCGAATTGACCTACCGGGGATGGCTGCGCGGTTTGCCGGCCGTGCCGGTGCAGCCGGGACTGACGGCCTTCCTGCTCGTGTTGATCGGCACCGTCACGTACGACGGCATCTCGGGTGCGGAGTGGTGGGGCAGTCTGTTTGGTCGCCTCGAGTTCGAGCAGGGGTTCCGGACCGTGGCCCTGACCGGAGTCGTCCTCGTGGTGGGAGGGAGCTATGCCCTCGCAGCATGGGTGGCGGCTCGTCTCGAGCGCAACGGCGACACGGTGACGGCCGTTGCCAGGTCCTTTGCTCACACGCTCGTGCCGATTGCGTTCGCGTTCGCCTTCGCCCACTACTTCTCCGTCGTGCTGAACGGAGGCCAGGCGCTCATCCACGCGGCCAGCGACCCGTTCGGTCTCGAGTGGGACCTCCTCGGCACCGCGACGTGGCGAACCGTCTTCTTCCTTCCGCCCGCAGTGACGTCGTGGGTCCAGATAGCTGTGATCGTGGCGGGTCATGTCGCAGCCCTGCTGCTGGTGCACGATCGCGCGCTGCACCGCTTCGGCGCCGCGGGTGCACCGCGGAGTGAGTACGCGCTGCTGACGCTGCTGGTGGCCTCGTGTTCAGTCGGACTGCTCGTCCTCGTCGGCTGATGCGCCGGGGCGGTGTCGCTCCAGCCCTCGAGACGGAGACCGCTACACCACCCAGCCCAGGCTCTTGTCGACCGCCTTCTGCCAAGACGAGTACCGCTCCATGCGCTCGGTCTCGGTCATCGTGGGCTCGTAGCGCCTGTCCTCAGCCCAGTGTCCGCGAAGCTCCTCAGCTCCGGACCAGAATCCAACGGCGAGACCGGCTGCGTACGCAGCGCCGAGGACCGTCGTCTCGGTGACCGCAGGCCTGACCACGGGGATGCCGAGGATGTCGGCCTGAAACTGCATGAGCAGGTCGTTCGCCACCATCCCGCCATCGACTTTGAGGGAGTCGAGCGCGACCCCGGAATCGGCGTGCATGGCGTCGAGCACGTCCCGGGTCTGATACGCCACAGCCTCGAGCACGGCCCGGGCGATGTGACCGGACCTGGCATATCGGGTGAGACCTGCGATCACGCCCCTGGCGTCCGATCGCCAGTGTGGGGCAAAGAGGCCTGAGAACGCCGGCACGAAATACACGTCGCCGTTGTCCTCGACCTCGTTCGCCAGCGCCTCGACCTCCGGCGCCGCCTGGATGAGCCCGAGGTTGTCCCGCAGCCACTGGACCGCGGCCCCCGCATTGGCGACGGAGCCCTCGAGCGCGTACCGCGGCTTGCCTTCGCCGACCCGGTAGGCCACGGTGGTGAGCAGCCCGTGGGCGGAGGGCACGATGCGGGTGCCGGTGTTGACGAGCATGAAGCAACCCGTCCCATAGGTGCTCTTGGCATCTCCGGCGTCGAAGCAGGCCTGGCCGAACATGGCCGCCTGCTGATCGCCGAGCACACCGGCCACCGGCACGCCTGCGAGCGGTCCTTCGACGATGCGCCCCACCGTGCCCACGGAGGGCACGATCTGTGGCAGGAGGGACGACGGCACACCCATCGCCTCGAGCAGTTCTTCATCCCAGGAGAGCTGTTCGAGGTCCATGAGCATGGTCCTGCTCGCGTTCGTGACATCGGTGGCGTGGACACCCGTGAGGTTCCAGATGATCCAGGAGTCCATCGTCCCGAAGCGGGCCTCGCCGGCCGCCGCACGCTCCCGGAGGCCGTCGACATGGTCGAGCAGCCACCGCAGCTTTGGCCCCGCGAAATACGTCGCCAGCGGGAGTCCGGTCCGGGACCGGAACCGATCGGGGCCCTCGTCTCCACCGAGGCTCCGGCACAGCTCGGCGGTGCGCGTGTCCTGCCATACGACGGCGGGCGCCAGGGGCCGGCCGGTGCCGGCGTCCCACACGAGGGTCGTCTCTCGCTGATTCGTGATGCCCACACCACGCAGATCGCTGGCGGTTGCACCAGCTGCTCGGAGTGCATCGGCGATGACCGTCTGGGTGTTCTCCCAGATCTCGACGGCGTCGTGCTCGACCCACCCCGGCTGGGGATAGATCTGCTCGTGTTCGCGCTGGGCCATGGCGACGAAGGTGCCGGACTCATCGACGACCACGAAGCGAGTGCTCGTCGTTCCCTGGTCGATCGCACCGATCAAGCTCGCCATCGCACCTCCTCAGCCCAGCGTATTCAGCTCTCCGGCCCGCTGCCTGGCGGAATCGCCGCCGGAAGCGACGAACGTCTCGACGACGTCCGCCGCGAGTTGGACCATGACCCCTGCGCTCTCACGTTCCTCCGAGCGGAAGGGTCGAAGCACATAGTCCGCAGGGTCCATAGGCCCCGGCGGACGACCCACGCCGCACTTCAGCCGCCAGAACGCAGGGCGGGCCATCGATCGGGCGACGGAGTCGACGCCGTTGTTCCCTCCTGAGCCGCCACCGAGCTGCACCTTCAACTTGGTGAACGGCAGATCGATGTCGTCGTGTACGACGAGCAGACCGTCGAGTTCGACCTTGTAGTAGGAGACGAGCGGAGCCACGGCCTGCCCCGACTCGTTCATGAACGTGCGCGGTCGTGCGAGCACGACGGGCACATCCCCGATTCGCGTCTCTGCGATCTCCGCCCGGATGAAACGGCGGGCCTTCTTGAACGACGCGCCGTGGCGATCGGCGAGCACGGAGACGACGTCGCCCCCGAGATTGTGGCGGGTGCCCTCGTATCGGGAGCCCGGATTGCGGAGCCCGGCGACCAGAAGCATGGAACCCGGCTCAGCCGTCCTCGGCGGCGTCTTCTGTGGCTTCTGCCTCTTCGGCGCCTTCGACTTCCTCGCCCTCGATCTCTTCGCCCTCGGTCTCCTCGACCTCCTCGACCTCTTCCTCGACGATGCGCGGGATGAGGACGGTCAAGAGAGTGCGATCCGGGTCCTCGACGTACTCGACGCCTTCGATCTCGGGGAGATCGCCGATGCTGACCGTGTCGCCGACGTGGAGCTCGCTGATGTCGATCTCGATGGAAGACGGGATCTCGGTGGGAAGGGCCTGGACCGTGACCGAGGCGAAGATCGTCTCCACGATGCCCCCCTCCTCGGACACGCCGGGTGGCACACCGAGGAACTCGAGCCCCACCTCAGCCTGGATCGCCTCGTCGAGCGAGACCTTGATGAAGTCGAGGTGGGTGATGCTGCCCCGCACGGGATGGCGCTGGATCTCGCGAGCCACGGCGAGCACCTTGTTCCCGGCGACGTCGAGGTCGAAGATCGCGTTGAGGCCGGCTTCGGTGCGAAGGGCGGCGAAGAGGTCACGGCTCGACACCGTGACGGGTACGGGGTCGAGCCCTCTGCCGTACACGACGCCGGGCACGAGTCCGGAGCGCCGCAACCGGCGCGAGGGTCGCGACCCTGCCTCGTCGCGCGGTTCTGCGCTCAGCGTGACCTGATCCATGATGTGAAGAGCTCCTGGTGGGAATGCTTGAGAAACCTCACCCGGCCCGCGGCGCCGAGAGCGATGAGCCGGTCGGGTGCAGAGACATTATCGCGGTCTTGCCGTCTGATCGGCAAGATGGGGAGATCTTCAGCCCCGGAGAAACGACAGCCGAATCCGCCGTTGGGGGTTGTCCAGGTTGGGATCGATGAGCACCACCGACTGCCACGTGCCGAGCGTCATCCTTCCCGCGACGACCGGAATCGTCACCGAGGGCGCCACGAACGCAGGGAGCACGTGATCCGCGCCGTGGCCCGGCGACCCGTGCCGGTGCCGGTACTCGCCATCGATGCGGGGGAGCAAGACGTCGATGCGATCGATCAGATCCGCGTCGCTGCCCGCACCGGTCTCCAGGATGGCGACGCCTGCGGTGGCGTGTGGAACGAAGACGGACAGCAGCCCGTCGCCCTTGCCCGATGTGAAGGCAGCGGCCTGTGACGTGATGTCGAACACGCCCCGGGCGGGACCGGTCGTCACGCTGATCTCGATGGACTCCATCGAGCGACGATCGTACCCGGGCCCAGCGGACAGCGTCAGCTCTCCCGGCCCGTCCTTCTCCGCACACCGGCGCCCAATCTGCGGCTGCGCCGGTAGGGAAAGATCTCGATGACCTCGCCCGAGCGCAGCCTGTCCTGCACGCGCTGCCAGAAGCGGACCCCGAGCAGGTCGCCGTGGTAGTAGTCGAACACGTCGCGCAGCTCACCGCGGATGCCCAGGAAGCTGGTGAACTCCTCAGGGAAGATGTCGCCGTCCCCGACGCCGAACCAGGGGTCCGCCGCCATCTCGTCGAGAGGATCGCTCGCTTCGGGGAGCTCGCGGAAGTTGCACTCGGTGAGCTCCGTCAGCTCGTCGTAGTCGTAGAAAACGACACGGCCCGACCGGGTCACACCGAAGTTCTTGAGCAGCATGTCGCCGGGGAAGATGTTCGTCGCGGCGAGGTTCTTGATGGCGCGCCCGTAGTCGACGATGGCCGACCGGGCCTTCACCAGGTTCGCCTCCCGTACATAGATGTCGAGGGGAACCACCCTGCGCTCCACGTACACGTGATGCAACGTGACGGAGTCGTCGTCGACGGTGACCGTGCGCGCCGCCCCGGTCTGGAGGTCC
>JBHHXA010000094.1:0-8386 GCA_046756805.1 Acidimicrobiia bacterium | reverse complement strand
CCGTCGACGAGGCCTCTCCCGGTGACCACCCCGTCCGCAGATAGCCCGTCCTCGACGGCGTTAGCGAGCAGGCCGTCCTCGATGAAGGTTCCCGGGTCGCACAACAGATCGACCCGGTCTCTCACGAAGACCTTGCCCTGGGCGGCCAGACGCTCGCGGTGACGCTCCGGCCCGCCGCCGCGCGCTCGCTCTGCTGCCCTGCGGAATCGCTCGACCGTTGGCTCGTCAGCCACTCGCGGTGTTCCTGTGCCGCCTGCGGGTGCGCAGCCGGATGGGCGTTCCCATGAAGTCGTACTCCTGTCGGATCCGGTTCTCCAGGAAGCGTAGGTAATCCGGGGTGAGATCGCCGCCACGCAGGAACAGGACGACCGTGGGTGGCTCGATCTCGGCCTGGACCGCATAGATGATCCTGGGTCGCTTCCCCTTGCGCATCGGGGGCGGGTGGGCCTCGTGCCACGACCGGACGAGGCGGTTGAGCTGGGGCGTCGGGATCCGCAGTCTCCTGTTCTCGAGGACGGTTCGGATCGCCTCCGGCAACCGGTGGGTGCGCGCCCCTGTGCGTGCCGAGATGCGCAGGACCGGGGCCCAGCCGACGAACGCGAGGCGATCCGAGACGCTGTCCTCGGTGTGCAAGCGCGACTCGGTGTCGACGGCATCCCATTTGTTGAGCAACACCACGAGACCGACGCCTGCCTGTGCGATCTCCTCCGCGAGCCGCTGCTCTTGGTGGGTTGCGCCTTCGAGACCGTCCACGACCAGCAACGCGACATCCGTCTGGCGCAACACCTGTTGTGCCCGGATCACCGAGTAGAACTCGACGTCGTCCTTGATCTTGGGGCGGCGTTTGATACCTGCGGTGTCGATCACCTCGAAGGGCTCACCGTCGATGTCGACGACGAGGTTGATCGGGTCCCGCGTCGTTCCCGGGACATCCGATACCAGCACTCGCTGCTCCCCCGCGAGCTTGTTGAGCAGCGTCGACTTGCCGACATTGGGTCGCCCGATGATCGCGAGGCTGGCGATGGTCTCCGGATCGTCACCGGTGCCCTCTTCGGGCAGGGCCCCGATGAGGACGTCGAGGACGTCGCCCGTCCCCCGCCCGTGCAGCGCAGACAGCGGTTCAGGGGCGCCGAGACCGAGCGACCACAGGTGGTCGAGATCTTCCTCCTGCCGGGGCCCGTCCACCTTGTTCGCGGCGAAGACGAAGGGCACTCCGCTGCGGAGCAGCATGCGCGCCACACCCTGGTCGTCGTCGGTCACCGCCGCAGTCGCATCGGCGACGAAGACGACGAGGTCGGCCGCGTCGACGGCGAGCTCCGCCTGGCCCCTGATGTCACGGCTCAGCGTCTCATCCGGGCTCAGCTCCCATCCGCCGGTGTCGACGACGAGAAAGCGGCGCCGGTTCCATTCGGCGATGAACTCGCGCCTGTCCCTGGTCACCCCCGCCACCTCGTCCACGACGGCGGCCTTGCGACGGACGATGCGGTTGACCAGCGTCGACTTTCCCACGTTGGGTCTCCCCAGGATCGCCACGACGGGGAGTCCGCTCATTCCACCAGCCCCGAGATCAACCCGGCGGCGTCTGCGGTCACGACGCGCACCGGAGTCGCGGTCGCTTGCATCACGGACTCCAACTCGACGTCGTCGAGGAACACATCGCCCCGCAATGCGACGTCGGGAAGCACATAGACGCCCGCGGGCTGGTCGTCTGTCGCAATGGCGGTACGGACGTCTTCGCCGACCATCAGCCCCGCGACAGCCACGTTCCCGCCGAAGAAGCGGTTCGGGACGCTCAAGATGCGAATCTCTCTGCCCGAGAGCCGCTCCAGACGCTGCTGCTGCGGCGCCAGCACCCGGGCCCCGTACTCGCCCGTGACGACGACTGCCGGTCCCGGCCTCGTACCCGCAGGCGCCTCCGCCCGGGTCCGGTCCGCCCGGTATCCCCAGGCCGGGGCGCTCCAGATCGACCGCCACTCGCCGGTGACCAGCCGTGGCGGGGCGGAGTTGCCGCTCTCGATCCGATCCAGATCGTCGTAGAGGGCACGCACCATGCCGATGCCGTTCTCGTGCTGCGGGAAGCCCTCGTACACCTCCGCCGGGGGAATCTCGCATCCGGCGGTGAGATACAGCTCGTCCGAGGCATGGAACATCCTGGTCCCGAGCCGCTCCAGGGCCGCCTCCTGCCAGCGGTGCACGATCTCGAGGTCCCTGGCCGCCTCCTCGCTGGTGTGGATGCGGAGGCGATCGGCCCGGTTGTACCGGGACAGACCGAGGGGGACGACCCCGACGCTCGCCAGGGAGGGATAGCGGGCGATGATCTCGACACACGTGCGATCGAGCACGTCACCCCCGTTGACCGTGCCGCAGAGCACGATCTGGCCGTGGATGGTCACCCCCGCCTCGAGCAACGCGCGCAGCCAGCGCAGACTGGTGGCCCCCCGGTCGTTGCGCAGCATCCCCGCCCTCACTCCGGGGTCGGTCGCATGGATCGAGACGTAGAGCGGTCCCAGGCCTTCCTCCACGGTCCGAGCCAGATCGAGCTCGGTGAACCGGGTCAGCGTCGTGAAGTTGCCGTAGAGAAACGAGAGGCGATAGTCATCGTCCTTGAGGTAGAGCGACCGGCGCATACCGGGTGGCAGCTGATAGATGAAGCAGAATTCGCAGTGGTTGTCGCAGGTCTGGACCCGGTCGAAGATGGAGGCATTCAGCCGCACGCCGAGAGGTTCTCCGGCGCGTTTGTCGATCGCAACATCGAGCGTGATACCGTCACGTCGTATCTGGACGGCAGGGTCGGGCTCGTCCGCGAGCTGCTGGTACTCGATGACATCGGCCGGTCGCACTCCGTTGAGCGCGAGCAGCTGATCGCCGGGCGCGAGGCCTGCGATCGCGGCAGAGGAGCCGGGGACCACTTCGAGGATCGTCGGATACGACATGAGGACGGCGCGAGTGTAAAGGCGGTGGGCCCCGCTCCGGTTCGCTGCGGCACCGCCCGGCCTAGCATCGCGCGCCATGGGTCCCAGAGTCATCCTCGCGGAGCCGCGCGGATTCTGTGCAGGTGTGGAGATGGCCATCAAGGCGCTCACCTGGATGGTCCGGGTCTTCGAGCCTCCGGTCTACTGCTACCACGAGATCGTGCACAACGCCGCCGTGGTCGAGGCGTTCTCGCGTGCGGGGGTGATCTTCGTCGACGACGTGGAGTCGGTGCCCGAAGGCAGCCCGGTGATGCTCTCCGCTCACGGATCGTCCCCGGAGGTGGTCGAGGAGGCCGGCGGCCGAGCCGCGGTGATGGTAGATGCAGTGTGTCCCCTCGTCACGAAGGTGCACCACGAAGTGAAGCGCATGGCGCGGGACGGCTACGACATCATCTACGTCGGACACGCGGGACACGACGAAGCCGTTGGAACGATTGCGGAGGCTCCGGACGCCGTCACGCTCGTCGATCCCGTCGATGGGCTTCACGAGTTCGCCGCCGACCCGGACGATCGAGTGGCCCTGGTCGCACAGACGACGCTCGGGATGTACGAGTGGCGTGGCGTGCTGGACGAGGCCCGCGACCGATTCCCCGAGCTCTGGACGGCCGGCAAGAGCGACCTCTGCTACGCGACGACGAACCGCCAGAGCGCAGTGCGCCGTCTCGCGGGCCTCGTCGACCTCGTGCTGGTCGTCGGGTCCGAGAACAGCTCGAACACGCAGGCGCTGGTACGAGTCGCGTCTGAAGCCGGCGTCGAAGCGCGGCGTATCGATGGCCCCGCGGACATCGACCCGGGCTGGGGAGAGGCTTTTGCGACGATCGGCGTCACCTCCGGGGCCTCCGCACCCGACACCACCGTCGAGGCGGTAGTCGCGGCGCTCGCTCCGGTCGGGGAGCCCGAAACGCTTCGCACCGTCGCAGAGGACGAGTATTTTCCGCTGCCGCCCACCCTCCGGGTCTTCGTGCGGACGCTCCAGGCGCTCGTCGAAGGTGCCTATGCGTGCCGGACGCCGGGACACCCCGGGCCGATGGAAGAGGACCGCCGGTGGGGAGCCACCGAGGCGCTGGAGCTGCTCGGAGTCTGAGCGGTCTCCGCCCCACGGTCACACGGGTGCGGGGCGCGCCCGGGAGTCGTCCACTAGGAGCCTGTTGAACAATCCGGGTTCTTGATGCTGTTTGAGCGGTCGTGGGTGTCCGCCGGTTGGATTCTGCGCGGTCGGGTTCGGGGGTCGTGACCGGTGGTGTGGTCGGGTGGCTGGCGTTAGGTGATCGCCCAGGCTGTCCCGTCTCGGTTGAGGCCCAGGTTGATGAGCCGTCTCAGATTGATCGCGGCGACCCGGAGGGCGAGCTGCGCCTGGTTGGCTTCGACACCGCGGTAGCGGACTCTGCGGTGGCCGTTCGCGACGATCCACGCGATGGAACGTTCGACCATGGGCCGGTATCGGCGATAGTCGGCGACGATGGTGTCGTCGTTCCAGGCTCGACGTGCGGCGACGAGTTCGTCGTCATGAGGCGAGATCTTGAGACTCCGTCCGTGTAGCGATGTGGTGCATCGTTGACGCAGGAGACAGTCTCGGCAGCGTGCGGCGAATCTGACGCTGCCTCTTGTAGCGATCCCAACGGTGTGACCGGCGGGGCAGGTGACCGTGCGTGCAGTGTGGTTGACGGTGAAGTCGTCGCGGGTGAACCCTCCGGCGAGCTTCGGTTTCGCGAGCGGGATCGGTTTGATCACCTGCGTGTGTTCGGCCTCCCGCAACGCTGCGCGGACAGGGCCGGATCCGTATGCTGAATCCGCCATCACTTCCAGCCCGGGGTCTTCACCGTCGAGGAGGTCGACACCTGTCGGTCCGTCCGGGACGTTCGCTGAGGTCAACGTCGATGCAGTGACGATCCCCGTGGTGGGCTCGACCGCGATGTGGGCCTTGTAGCCGTCCCGATAGGCGGATCTCGACTTGTGCATATGCCGAGCCTCGGGGTCGACCGTCGAGATCACCCGGTCTTTCGGGGTGCCGTCAATGATCCTCCATGTCCCATCGTCGTCGCCGGGCTCGACATCCTGACCAGCCACCAGAGCCAGCAAGCCGACCGCATCAGCAGCGGCAGCGTCGAGATCCACACCAGCGACAGTCTCCAGGATCGCGATGGCGTCATTGACCAGTCCAGAGACGAGTGCCGCTTTGGCATCGGGGTCGTCCCAAGCACACACCGGCTTACCCGAAGCGTCATAGTCATGAGCCGCGACATCAACGGCTGCTGCTTGCGGAACCAAACGACGGACCCGCCGGATCTGGGATACCAGCTGAGTCACTGTGTCCTGCGTCGCAACAGCATCATCGAGAAGCGTCGAATCCAACGCTCGACGCTTCCGTCCTGTGAGGATCCCGGTGGCATCCACCACCGTGCGCACCGCATCGGGAATCCGCCCCGGCGACTGCGACTTCGCGAGGCGCTGACGCCAATACGTAAACACCGTGTAGTGCACACCCTCATCGTCAAGAGCCAGGCCGCAGGCGACCTTCCACTTCAGATCCGTCCGCAGCGCGTCAGCCGCTTCCCGGTCCGACAGATCCTCGAGCTCTTTGAGGACCATCGCCGACGCCATCACCGAAGCCGGTGTCGACGGCCGACCCCGACCAGACGGAAACAGGTCCCCAAACAGCTCGTCGGGGAACACCTCGGTGCGATGATCCGCCAGAAACGCATACACCGACTCGTCATCGACAAGATGGCGAACCAGCGCCCCGGCATCCAACAACTCAAGATTCTGACTCTCTGTGCCCTGCATGCCGCGCAGTTTCCCACCACGCGACTACAAACGCGAGAACCCGCCCCGATTAATCAACAGGCTCCTAGTTCGAGGACGAGAGCAATCACCTCGGTGGCGCTGAGGTCGGAGGCATCGATGGTGACCGCGTCCGCCGCGGGCCGCAGCGGAGAGGCCGCCCTCGTCGAGTCCTTCCGATCCCGGCTGGCGAGAGCAGCTGCGATCTCGTCGAGATCGGCTCCGTCGGCCTCCGCGTCACGGGCGCGTCGTGCCGCCCTGACCTCGGGTCTGGCGGTGAGGTACACCTTCACCGGGGCCTGAGGGAACACCACCGTGCCGATGTCCCGCCCTTCCACCACCGCGCTGCCACCGCGATCCTGCACCCATCCCCTCTGGAGCTCGACGATGTGGCTGCGCACGTCCGGGACCGCCGACACCGCACTCACGGCTGCCGTGACCTCCTCTGATCGCACCTCGGCTCCCACCCTCTCGCCGTCGAGGCATACGACACCGTCGACGTAGGCAATGTCGGCGTGTGTCACCACGGCCACCACCGCGGGAGCATCGCCGGGGTCGACGCCGGCTCGGAGCACGGCCAGGGTCGCGGCTCGATAGGTGCTCCCGGTGTCGAGGTGCTCCAGACCCCGGGCCGCCGCGACGCCGCGTGCCACTGTGGATTTCCCGACGCCGCCTGGCCCGTCTATCGCGATGACCACAGCGGCTCCAACATGTCGAAGAAGCTCGGCCATGACACTGCGACGCTGTCCGCTCCGTGGATGACGACGGGGCCCGATGCCCCGGTTGCCGCGACGGCTGCGGCCATCGCGATGCGGTGATCGCCGCCGGCGTCCACCTCGCCGGCCTCGAGCCAGCCGAGCCCGAGCACCTGGAAACCGTCGCTCGCCTCCTCCGCTCCACCCCTGAGTCCGCGCACCATCCGGCACGTCGCGGTGATCCGGTCCGATTCCTTCGTTCGCAGCTCGGCGGCATCACGGATCGTGGTCACCCCTTCGGCGAAGCTCGCGACCACGGCGACCAGCGGCAATTCGTCGAGGGTGGCGGCCACGAGACTCCCCTGGATCTCGACACCTTGGAGCGCCCTGCCCCTGACGGTGACGGTTCCCACCGGGTCGCCGAGCATCGACCGCGTCACCTCTGCCTCGACCTCGGCGCCCATCTCGTCGAGAACCTGGAGGAAGCCGATCCGTCCCGGGTTCAAGGTCACCTCGGGGGTGGTCACGGCGGAGCCGGGCCGGATGGCGGCCGCCGCCCAGAGGTAGGCCGCTGAAGAGGCGTCGCCGGGCACGACGTAGCCATGCGGAGGAACGTCACCCGGGTACACGCGGAACTCCGCGGGGGTGAGCCGCTCGCCGAGGCCCAGGGTCTCGAGCCAGCGCTCTGTGTGATCGCGGAAGCCGGGAGGGCTCGTCACATGGGAGACACCCTCGGATTGCACGGCCGCCAGCTCAAAGGCAGAACGCACCTGTGCCGATGCGATGGGAATCTCGACTCGTGCTCCGCGCAGAGCCGTACCCGGTCCCACGGTGATGGGTGGAGTGCCTGGTGCCGCGAGCTCGATGCGACCGCCGAGCGCCTCGATCGGCGCAGCAAGCCGCTCCATGGGCCGCGCCGTGAGAGAAGCATCTCCTGTGAGAATCGTCCGGAAAGGCCGGGCCGCGAGCGCACCGACGAGAAGGCGCATCGTCGTCCCTGAGTTGCCGCAGGCGAGGGCGCGGCCCGGCTCCTGCCAGGCCCCAACTCCGCGTGAGACGACCGTGGCGCCTTCCACACCGACTCCGAGGTGGCGCAGCGCCTCGGCGGTCGCAGCGATATCGGCGCCGGGTCCGAGGCCATCGACCGAGCTCGTCCCGTTTGCCATCCCGGCAAACAGAAGGGCCCGGTGCGACAGGGACTTGTCGCCGGGAACGTCGACGGTCGCGGTGAACGGCGTTGGTTGAGGTGAGACGATTCGGGTCGAGGTCAACGGCTGCTCTCGGGTGGATCCGGTCCATCTTCCCACGCCGCGCCCGCAGCCGAGTACAGACCACGCACCTCTTCGACGGTGAGCCGGCGTGCGCTCCCCTGCTTCAGCGTTCGGTCGCGGATGGGACCGATGGCGATGCGGACCAGACGCAGCACCGGATGGCCGAGCGCATCGAACATACGACGCACCTCGCGCTTCTTCCCCTCGGTCATGACGATCTCGACCAGCGTCCTGCCCCGGGAGGTGTCGATGACCCGCGCCGACCGGGCGCGGGCAGTCCCGTCTTCGAGACCCACTCCCTCCCGAAGACGACGCAGGTCCCCGGATGAGGGAATCCCATCGAGCTGGACGACATAGGCCTTCGGGATGCCGTAGCGAGGGTGGGTGACGAGGTTGGTGAGGGCGCCGTCGTTCGTGAGGAGGATGAGCCCCTCCGAGTCTGCATCGAGCCTGCCGACCGGGTACACGCTTGCCTCGGTGGCGGCGAGATCGACGACCGTCCGTCTTCCCTGCGGGTCGTGCGCTGTGCTGATGACGCCGGGGGGCTTGTTGAGCAGGAGGTAGACGAGGTCGGGTCGGACCGGAAGCGGCACGCCGTCGACCTCGATGCTGACGCTGGGACCGGTGGGGGCCACGCGATCCAGCTCGATCGGCTGCGCCGCGAGTG
>JBHHXA010000093.1:0-8390 GCA_046756805.1 Acidimicrobiia bacterium | reverse complement strand
ATCCCGGAAAGTGGCCCTTCGGCGGCCGAGTGCATGGCCGCATTGACCGCCTCGACCGTCACCGGGATGGCGTTGAGCACCGCGTTCCCACTGAGCGGATCCATCTTCGTCTCGTCTGCCAGGCGGTTGGCGTTCACACCGGGCCGGGTCGCGGCCACCGACAGCTCGGTGCCGGCGACATCGTGACCCCAGCCGTGAGGCAGGCTGACGACGCCGGGCATGATGTCCTCCGTCACCTCGACGACGACCTCGACTTCCCCCGCCACGGAAGTGACCTGTGCCGGCTCGCCACCGGTGACACCGGCCACCCGGGCATCGCGGGGATGGATCTGGAGCGTGCACCTCTCCTTCCCGCGCACCAGCACGTCGACGTTGTGCAACCACGAGTTGTTCGAGCGGAGATGGCGCCGCCCGACGAGTAGCAGCGTGGGAGAAGGCGCCCGGTCCATGTGGGCGACGAGACGCGGGAGATCGGCCACGATCTGATCCGGTGCGAGGTCGATGGTGCCGGACACGGTCATGAGCGCCTCGGGGAATCGCGGCTCGAGCGGACCGAGATCTATGCCGTGTGGTGCGGCCTCGAGCGCTGCCAGCGAAAGCCCCTCGGTGTCGGCACGGAAGCCTGCTCCGTAGGGACCGGCCTGGAGCATGAAGTCCAGGAACCGCTCCGGACCGCTGCGGTCTGCGAGCGCGGACAGGACATCCTCCACGGTTACGTCATCGAGGTCGGTCGAGGATCGAAGACGGCCCTCGACATAGGTGCGGAAGACGAAGTCGTCCATCAATGCAATGGGGAGCGAGCCACCCTGACCTCCGGCGATCGAGGCGAGCCGTAGCAAGACCTCCCATTCGGGCCGGCCCCCGTCGTCCGGCTCGAGCAGGGGCGCCGAGTAGTTCGAGATGTTGCGCACCGACAGACCGTAGAACGCAAGGTCGTAGTGCGCCCGCCGTAGAGGAGACGTCGCGGGGAAGATGACGTCGGCGTGCCGGGTCGTCTCGTTCTGGTAGAGATCCACGGCGATCATGAAGTCGAGCGACTCCAGCGCAGCCTCGAGACGCCCGCTGTTCGGAGTCGACAGAACCGGATTGCCCGCGATCGTCACGAGAGCCCGGACCCTGCCGTCGCCCGGCGTTTCGATCTCCTCGGAGAGTGCGGAGACGGGCAGCTCGCCGCGCACCTCGGGGTGACCCGAGACCCGGCTGTGCCACCGGCCCGTGGCGAAGCCGCGAGCCCGGCGCGGGCCTTCGGTCGCGGAACGAGGGAACATCGCACCCCCCGATCTGTCCAGATTGCCGGTGATCACGTTGACGAGGTCGACGAGCCACGAGCTCAAGGTGCCGAACTCGACCGCGTGGGTACCGATGCGCCCGTACACCGCCGCCCGCTCCGCCGTCCCCAGCTCCATCGCCAAACGGCGGATCGTGCCGGCGTCGATCGCAGTGGCCGGAGCCACCCGCGCCGGGGTGAACGGTTCCAGCGCTCGGGCGGCAACGTCCATATGGTCGACCACGCCACCCAGCCTCCCGGCGTCTGCAAGACCTTCCGCAAAGATGACGTTGGTCATCGCCGCCAGCAGGAGGGCATCGGTGCCGGGCCGGATCAAGACGTGCTCGGTTGCGACACGGGCAGTCCGGCTCCGCCGCGGATCGACGACGACGAGCCTTCCGCCTCGGTCCCGGAGGGCCTGGATGCGCCCCGGCCAATCCGGGGCAGTCGCCAGGCTCCCGTTCGACGCCAGCGGGTCGGCGCCGAGCATGACGAGATGGTCGGTGCGATCGATGTCCGGCACCGGGATCAGATCGGGATGACCGAACATCAGCCCGCTCGAGAGATGCTTTGGCATCTGGTCGACGGTGGCCGCCGAGTAGACGTTGCGCGATCCGAGGGCGCGGACGAGGGCTCTGGCGAACAGCATGCCTGCCATGTTGTGGACGTTGGGATTGCCCAGATAGACCGCGACGGAATTGGCACCGTGCTCCGCGACGAGAGGCGGCAACCGCCGCGCGACCAGGGCGAACGCATCCTCCCAGGACACCTCGGTCCATGAGCTTCCCGATCGCACCCGCGGCTTCCTGAGCCGATCAGGATCGACATCGAGGTGTTTGACGCCGACCGCCTTCGGGCAGGTGTAGCCGGAACTGAACACGTCATCCATGTCGCCGCGGATCCTCACGATCTCCTCGCCGCGGCTCGTGACCTCCAGGCCGCACGTCGCCTCGCAGAGCGGACAGGTGCGGTAGGTGGTTGTCGTGGATGCGGTCACGCAGAATCCCTCCGGTCGGCCGGATCCGAGAGTACCGGACCAAGCGCGCCTACCGTCGCTCAGAGCGCAAACCGCTCCACCACCCGATACTCGGCAGGTCCCCGCCGCAGCACCGACTCGTAGAGCACGACCGCATCGACGTGCAGGGCGCCTGCGAACGGCTCGAACCCGTCCACGGCGGGCCCGAGATCCTCCGGAGGGCGGATCCTGCTGAGTGTGAGATGCGGGTGAAACGGCCGCTCCTCCGGGAAGTACCCTGCGACCTGGGCGGCCTCCTCGCACACCGCGGCGATCTGCTCGAGACGCTGCGCACCCGCCTCCACCGCAAGCCACGCCACGGTGGCCCGAGCGATGCGGGGGAATCCGCCAACGCCACCGAACCGGACCCGGAACGGTCCGCGTTCGAGCTGTTCGTCGACGTAGTGCACGAGCCGGTCCCGCTGCTCGGGAGCGCACTTCCCGAGGAACCGGAGCGTGAGGTGCCAGTTCGCGGGAACGACATGGCGACCCGGGATGAGGGCACCACCGTTGCGCTCCAGGTGGGACACCAGACCGGTCCTCGTGTCGTCGTCGAGGGCAACGGCGAGAAACAGCCGTTGGGGAGCCGCGCCGGTCACGCCCAGCGCAGCCCGCCGTGTAGTTCCCGCGCCTCGACGGACAGCAGCGCGAGACGGATGTGGTGGAGCGCGGCGGTGGTCGCCTACGCCCGGACCCGTTCCCGGTCGCCGGGCAGCCGCAGCGTGCGGGCCACCTGCCGATCGGGGGTGCGGACCGCGATCACCATCGTGCCCGCTGCCGCAGACTCGAGCGGTTCGGGCCCGGCAGCGCCGGTGGTCGCCACGACGACATCCGCACCGAGCCGGGCCGCCGCACCATCCGCCATCGCCAGCGCGACGGCTTCACTCACGACACCGTGTTCCGCCACTAGCGAGGGATCAACGCCGAGCACGCCGGTCTTCACCGCGACGTCGTATGCGACCACGGCGCCCCGGAACACGTCGGAGGCGCCGGGAACGCCGGTGATTCGTGCCGCGATCATGCCCCCCGTCGCAGACTCTGCCGTACCGAGGGTCCATCCCCGTTCGGCGATGCCGGCGAGAACGACGCGCTCGATGGTGTCGGCGTCGGCTCCGAAGACTCGCGGTCCGAGCCGCCGCCGGACCTCTTCCTCCACCGGGTCGATGAGGCGAAGCGCCTCGTCCTCCGTGCTCGCCTTGGCGGTGAGCCGCACCTTGATCTCCCCGGCGGAGGCGAGAAAGGCAACGGTGGGGTTGGTCCCGTCCTCGAACAGGTCGTCGAGGACCTCACCCACCCGGGACTCCGAGTCGCCCCAGGTGCGGAGCAGCCTGCTGACCATCACCCCTTCCTCGCCCCCGGCGGAGCGTCTGAGGAACGGAAGGATGTGGCGCTCGACCATGGGCAGCATCTCCGCAGGGACCCCCGGGACGGCGAAGATCCACGCCCCTTCGTACCGGAGGCGGAGCCCCGGTGCGGTCCCCTTGTGGTTGGGGATGAGCTCTGCACCTTCCGGACGGTCCGCCTGGCGCAGGTTGGACTCCGGCATCACTCTTCCTCGCCGCTCCCAGAACTCCCGCAGCTGCTGCTCGTACTCCGTGTCCCGGACCAGGGCTTTCACCGTCGCCTCGGCGATGGCCTCGCGAGTGATGTCGTCCTTCGTCGGGCCGATACCGCCGCTGATGATCACGGCGTCTGCGCGCGACGTCGCGAGGGCGATGGCGTCTGCGACCCGCCCCAGGTTGTCGCCCACGACGCTCTGGTGGAAGTGGTCGAGCCCGGCGTCGGCGAGCATCTCGCCTATTGCGCTGGCGTTCGTGTTGACGATCTGTCCCAGAAGCAACTCGGTGCCGACGGCAAGCATCTCGACGTTCACCCGGCCACCACCCCGACGAGATCCGTGCCGAACCCCCCGGTGATCTCCGCCTCGACCCAGGATCCCGGCGTCCCGCGATCGAGCAGGACGACGCCGTCGATCTCGGGCGCCTCGCGGTAGCTGCGGCCCACGGGTTGGCCTTCCTCGACCTGGTCCACGACGACCTCGAGCACCCGGCCCCGTTGCTCGAGGTTCCGGGTCGTCGTCACGTCGTCCTGGATGCGCTGCAGATGACGCATCCTCTCCCGCACCTCGTCCTGCGGGACTCTGTTCTCGAGTTCGGCTGCGGTCGTGCCGTCCTCCGCCGAGAAGGGGAAGAACCCGGCCCAGTCGAGGCGGGCCGTCCCGAGGAACGAGGCCAGCTCGTCGAGATCGTCCTCCGTCTCACCGGGGAAGCCGACGATGAAGCTCGAACGCAGCGCAGCCTCCGGCGCGAAGCGTCGAATGTCGTCGATGAGGCCGAGATGTCGCTTGCCCGAACCGGGACGCCGCATGGTGCGCAGCAGGTGCTCCGACACGTGCTGGAGCGACAGATCGAAGTAGTCCGCGACGATCGGGCTGCCGGCCATCTCCTCGATGAGCGCAGGCCGGATCTCGCGGGGGTGCAGGTAGAAGAGGCGGATCCGGCGCAGGCCTTCGACGTCCCGCAGCGAGCGAAGCAGACTCGTGAGATCGTCGCCCGCGCCGGTGTCGCGTCCGTAGGCCGCGAGATCCTGCGAGACGAGGACGATCTCGCCCACCCCCGCCGCGGCCAGTCCCGAGACCTCCGTGACCACGTTGTCCGCCGATCGGGAGCGCTGCTTGCCCCGGATGAGGGGGATGGCGCAGAACGCACAGGTCTTGTCACACCCCTCTGCCACCTTGACGTAGGCGTACGGAAGATCGGGGGTGGGCCGTTTCGTCTCGTACAGGATGTCCATACGCGACGCCGGAGCCCCGGTGATCCGCAGCGGTTGCCACTCGGTGACGCGGTCGAGCTCACGCACCAGCTCGCCGTACCGATCCAGCCCGACGATCGCATCGGCCTCCGGGAGAGCCTCGGCGAGCTCCTCCTCGTAACGCTGCGCCATGCAACCGAGGACGACGAGACCCGCCTCGGACCGTTTGGCGTCCGCCAGGTCGAGGATCGCCCCCACGGACTCGCGCCGGGCGTCTTCGATGAAGGCACAGGTGTTGACCATGACGACGTCCGCGCCCTCAGGAGTCGAGGCGCGGCCGTATCCGGCCCCGTCGAGCACCGCGGTGAGCTTGTCCGAGTCGACCTGGTTCTTCGAGCAGCCGAGCGTCGTCAGCCACACGGTGGGGGCACCCGATACCATGAGGAGCGAGTCTACGGGTCGGTCCGCCGCCTCCATCGCAGTCAGCCGAGGCGCCGGTACCCGCCGCGGAAGTACGTGAGTGGGTCTCTCAGATCGGCGATCTCCACCCTGTCGATCCCGGCGGTCACGAGCACCGAGTACCCGTCCTCGCGATGCGCCCGCAGGGTGCAATACGCCCGATTGGGCAGCGTCTCGAGCACCGGGCCGTACTCGGACGGCGACACCGCACGACCGAGGAACGCGCCTCCGGGTGCGGGCCGCAGCCCGGCGAACACGTCGGCTGCTGCGCGGTGTGTCTGTTCGGCGACATGCACGACGAACCGACCCGTCTCCTCGATGGCAAGCCACAGGTCCGTCGTCGGACCGAGCAGGGCGTACAGGACCGGCGGCTCACCTTCGGCGACCATGACCGACGAGACGGTCAGCCCGGCCCGCTCGTCCTCGTCACCCGCCGTGATGATCGTGACCGCGGCGGTCAGCCTGCCCCGGAGCCGCCGCACAGGATCCTTCTCCGCGACCGGAGTGCGAAACGGATGCTCATCGTGGATGCCGCCGTCGTCTGCTGTGCTCATCCGGGTTGCTCCAGGGGCACGGTCTCGGCCACTCGCTTGCGAAAGCGGAGCCGCTCGGTATACCCCGCCCCCCTCGCGGCCGCGACCGCGACGTCGAAATCGCGGGCGCACTGATCGGGATGATGTGCGTCGCTGGCGAGGGTGATCGGGACGCCTGCATCGTGGAACATCGCGAGAAACGGCTCGGCCGGATACAACTCGGCCGCGGGCTCATGCAGCCCGCCCGTCGATACCTCGACCGCGGTTCCAGACGCAGCGGCCGCGGCGACAACGGGCGCATAGAGATCTGCCGGCACATCGAGGGGACGATGCCCGAACTTCTTCACCACATCCGCGTGAGCGAGCACATCGACCGCACCCGACGCCGCGAGCGACGTCTCCAACTCGAAGTAGTCCTCGTAGGCAGTCCTGACCCCGCGACGGTCGAACTCGGCGGCGCCGTCCGGATGATCGACGGACCACGCTCCGACCCAGTGCACAGACCCGATGAGAACGTCCCACGGGTAGGGGTCGATGAGTTCCAGAACGGCGCCGATCGTGTTCGGGAAGAAGTCGACCTCGAGTCCGAGCAGAACAGGCAGTCCCCGATCCCTGGCGCTGGTGACCGCCTCCACGTAACGCTCCAGCGACAGCGCCTGATCGCTCGGGACCCAGGAAGCCGTCTGCTCGGCCGCGGCCCGGGCCGGATCACCCTCCCAGAACCGTCCCAGCACGCCGATCGACTCGACGCACCGGTACAGATGCTCCGTGAACCCGACCTCGGACCAGCCGCGGGCTGCCGCTGATGCGACGAACGCATCGATGTGTCCCGGTGGGTACTGGCCCATCGGCAACTCGGCAGTGCCGTGTTGCCCGTGAGGGTGGAGGTGCACGTGGTAGTCGCCCACGGCGGAGAGCGTAGTGACGGGCGGGTCACGCTCCGCCGGAGCGCCGGTCGAGGACCTCCTCGAGACGGGCAATCCTCACGTTGATCTTCTCGAGATCCGAGCCGCCTCGTGCCTCGGCGCCGAGCCGCACCCACGCCGCAGAGGCGGGCCCGTGGTTGCTCCCTCCCTTCGACGTGGCGAACCCGGTACGGAGCGACATCATCTTGATACGGCGGAGACGGAGCGAGGCGAGCTCGGCGGCGAGGTCGTCGTCGGATCGGTCCATATCTGCGTCCCGGCGAAAGACTCCGGCCCTGGCCCGGAGCCCGTCGCGCTCGGTGAGCAGCCTGTGACGCTCTCCGGGCGCGTCGTCGTCGAGGGCGAGCAGGGCGTCCTGGATCTCGGCGAGGCGCCTCGTGACGTGATCGAGCGTCGCGTCGTCGGCCATCGCACCTCCGAGTTCGGTCCCCCGAACGATACGCGAAACGGAGCCGCAAATCAGAAGAACGCGAGGCGAATGACCGCGATACCGGCAGCAGCGACGAGCACCCATCGCACCCACGGTGCACCGCGTGCCACCGCGAGGCGCGACCCCACCCAGGCCCCGACGACCTGGCCTGCCGTGAGCACGACTCCCACGCCGAAATCGATCTGCGACGCTCCGGCGAAGACGACGATCGCGATCGGGGTGTAGGCGAAGATCAGGATGACCTTCGCCGCGTTGCCCCTCACGAGATCCAGACCACCGCCGAGGACGAGCCCTGCGAGCAGAAGGAACCCCACACCGGCCTGGACGAAACCCCCATAGAACCCGATCCCGGCAAAGACGAGACTGCGCCACGGTTCGGCGAGCACCGCCCTCCGCTCCTGGACCCAGCGCCCCGGTCTCAACAGCACCGAAAGGGCGACCCCGGCGAGCACGACGGCGAAGACGCGCCGCATGATGCCCGGAGCGGTCATCGTCGCCAGCCAGGCACCTGCCGCGGCACCGGCGAGAACCGGGGGCACGAGCCTGGCCACCGTATGCCACTCGACGACACCGCCCTTGCGGTACCCGGCGATGGCCGAGAGGTTGGCGAACAGGATCGCGATACGGTTCGTGCCGTTGGCGGTGGTGACGCCGACGATCTCGGTCAGGATGGGGATGGTGATCGCCGAACCACCCCCGGCGAGCGCGTTGATGAACCCTGCGGCCCCTCCACCGAGGACGAGTGCGATCGCCTCCCAGCCGTTCACGACTCGGCGATGGCTGCGACGACGGCGGCGAGAAACGCCCTCCCCGTCGCGCCGTCGATCACCCTGTGGTCGTACGACAGGCTCAGCGGAAGTTGCATGCCGACCACGATCTCATCGTCGCGAACCACAGGGCGCTTTTCCGCCCTGCCGACCGACAGGATGGCCGAGGTTCCGTAGGGGATGATCGGGGTGCCGTAACGACCACCGACGGCGCCGATGTTGGAGAGGGTGAACGTCTGTCC
>JBHHXA010000092.1:0-8401 GCA_046756805.1 Acidimicrobiia bacterium | reverse complement strand
TGCTACTTTGGTCGCTATGCCCGCCGACCGCATCCATCTCGTGCGTCACGGCGAGGTCCTCAATCCCGACCACGTCGTGTACGCCGCGCTGCCCGGCTACGGCCTAAGCGATCAGGGCACGTCGCAGGCCGCTGCGGCGGCGAACCGCCTCGCTCACGCTCCGGTGACCCGCATCGTGTGCTCGCCCCTGGAGCGGGCGCGCCAGACCGCAGCGCCCATCGCGGCCGGCAGGGACGTGCCGGTCGTCCTCGACGATCGGATGACCGAGTGGGCCCTGGCGGAGCGCTGGTCCGGAGAGAGGTGGGACGACCTCCCCAGTCAGAGACCGGGAGAGCTCGAGGCTTATCTCGAGCACCCCGAGGACCTTGCCTTCACCGAGGAGCCGCTCGAGATGCTGGCGCGTCGAACGGCTGCCGCCGTGACCGCCCACGCTGCGCTCACCGACGGCGGCGATCTCGTCGTGATCTCGCATCAGGATCCCATCGAAGCGGCCAGAAGACGGCTCACCGGCAGAGGTTTCGACCGTTTCCACGAGGGCAAGCCGGATCACGCGACCATCGTGACGCTGGAGCCGGACGACGAGACGTTTGTCGAGAAGGGTGTCTGGACGCCCGACCAGGGTGCTCCGTTCCCTCCCCTCCCTTCGTGAGACCCAAGTCTCGGGCTGTGGCGCGGACCCGGGCCGCACCGGTCGCAACAGCTGCCGGACCTCCATGAGCAAGCGCTCGACGCCAACCCGCAGGCAGCAGCTCGTCTCCGATAGACTGCGCCGACCTCGAGAGGAGCGGGCACTTGCGAACACGGTGGATGGTGAGCCTGGTCGTAGGTTTTGCGATGCTTGCGACGGCATGCTCGAGCGGTCCCTCCAGCCCTGACCTGCGCGAGGCAACGACGACCACCACGACCGAACCGCCACCCGAGGGTGTCGAGATCATCCTCATCGCCAACGGCCGTTTCCGACCCGCCAATCTCAAGATCGATCTCACCACAGCACCCATCGTGCGCTGGGTCCACGAGGACGACCCCGAGCGTGAATACGTCATCACCGGAAGCCGGGGGTTCGAGATGGAGAGCCCCACCCTCCAGGCCGGAGACGACTTCGAGTTCGACTTCTCCGAGGTCGAACCCGCCATCTACCGCTATGCGGCGTTCGTGGGCAACGCCCGCATCCCGGGTTCGGTGGACACCCGACCGGACCAGTAGCGGTTCCGGCTCCCCAGACGGGGCGATAATGCCGGTATGAGCCGCTCCCCGTACGTGATTGCCGCGGCAATCCTCGCTGCCGCCGTCGCCTGGACGATCCACCTCGCCAACGGCCCCGACCCCTTCGCCGCCAACTCCGGGCTCGCCATCGCCTCCGGTCTCGTGGCGTTCTCAGTGATCGATGCGGCAGGCCTGCTCCTGGCGCGAGGCCGGTGGGCCAGGTATCTGGGGCGGACCATCCTCATCGCACAGGGAGCCCTTTTCATCGCCACGGCGACCACCGCGGCAGGCCTTGTCGCCGTAAGCATCAGTGCTGCTGCGGCCTTCGGTCTCGAGGGCCCCTGGCTCGACGGGTGGATCAGAACACGACCTTCCGCCGAGGGGCCGGGACCGCGCTCGCTCGCCGTCGTGTTCGGAGCCCTGGCGTTCCTGCCCGCTGTAGGCGTCGCCTCTCCCACGGGTCTCGAGCCCTGGCATGTGCTCCTCGCGGGGCTCGGCGTGATCCTCACCTGGGCGTATGCCAGAGCCATGGTCTGGAGCGTGTGGGTGATACGGCTCGGGTTGCCGGTCGCCGCGATCCCCGCCGTTGCAGCCGGTCCCCTCGCAGGAGCCGTTCTGCTCGGGGCGCTCACCGTCTTCGTCACCGGATCCGCCTGGACTCGGGATGCGATGCGTGCCGCAAACCCGCTCTTCGACCGCCTTCCGGGGCCGCGGCACCACGCACCGCGCCAGGCGCAAGACAGGGACGTCGTCGATGGTTGAGCGACGTGATCTCCCGACCATTGCGGCAACGCTCGTTCTCGGAGCGGTCGCGGGTGCTGCTCTCGGCGCAACGGTCGGCGCCCTCGTCGGGGGCCTCACCGGCGCGCTGTTCGGTTTCGCCGCCTCAGCGACGGGTGTACGGCCGCTGGTGACCCTGATCGTGGGCTCGGGCACGCTCGTGGGGTTCGTCCTCGGCCGCGGTGTCGTGCGCGTGCTGTGCGCACCGAGCGGTTGCCCGGCCACGGAGTGGACCGCAGGGGCGGCCACCGGCGTCGGGGCGCTCATCGGAGTCGGCCTCGTCGTCGCACTCGCTACGCGATCGTTCGATGAATACCGCGAGGCCGTTGCGGCCAACCGTCCGCCACCCGAACCCGGGTGCGAATCGGACGAGGGCTCAGCCGAGCCGGAGTGAGCCCGCGCCGACGCGTGTCTCAGACCTTGCCGAAGACCAGGGCCACGTTGTGGCCACCGAAACCGAAGGAGTTCGTCATCGTCCGGTCGACCGTGACCTCACGTGCGATGTTCGGCACGTAGTCGAGGTCGCACTCCGGATCGGGTGTCGTGTAGTTGATCGTCGGGGGGACAACGCCGTCCCGTATCGCGAGCACGCACACGAGCGACTCGATGGCGCCTGCGCCTCCGAGGAGGTGCCCCGTCATCGACTTCGTGGAAGAGATCGGGATCCGGGACGCATGCTCACCAAAGACCGTCTTGATGGCCGTCGTCTCGGTCGAGTCGTTCGCTTTCGTGGAGGTTCCGTGTGCGTTGATGTAGCCGATGCTCGCCGGGTCGACTTCTGCGTCCTTCAGCGCATGCTCCATCGCTCTCGTGGCTCCTGCGCCGCCGGGACGGGGCAGGGTGATGTGGAAGCCGTCCGCAGACATGCCGTACCCGAGGACCTCGGCGTACACGTTCGCTCCGCGGGACATGGCATGGCCGTACTCCTCGAGCACGAGTGTGGCGGCGCCCTCGCCCATGACGAAGCCGTCGCGATCGGCGTCGAATGGCCGGCTGGCCGCGGTGGGGTCGTCGTTACGAGTTGAGATGGCCTTGGCCCTGGCGAAACTCGAAACGGCGAGCTCGCAGATCCCGGCTTCCGTCCCCCCGGCGACCATGACGTCCGCATCGGCGCGCCGGATGATCTCGGCAGCATCCCCGATGGCGTTTGCCGACGCCGCACAGGCCGTCACGGTGGTCGTGTTCGGCCCGTAGAGGTGGAAGTCGATGGACACGATGCCACCCGCCATGTTGGAGATGATCTTCGTGATCGCCACCGGCGACACTCGGTCCGGCCCTCGGTTGCGCAGCACATCCATCGTCTCTTGCATCGTGAGGATGCCACCGATGCCGGACCCCACGACGACACCGGCGCGGTCTGCGGCCGGATCATCGGGTTCGTAGGCGATTCCGGCGTCTTGCAGCGCCTGCTTCGTGGCGGCCCAGAAGAACTGGGCGTTGCGGTCCATCCGCCGTGAGGTCTTGCGCGGCATGTGGTCGTCGGGATCGAACCCCGAGACCTCTGCCCCGATGCGGACGTCGAACTCCACCGCATCGAACAGCGTGATGGGCCCCACGCCGGATGTTCCGGCCACGGCGCTCTTCCAGAACGACTCTGCGTCAAGACCGAGCGGGCTGATCGTCCCGATCCCGGTCACTACGACCCGGCGCCGTGACACGGCTCCGCCTCTCCTCAGCCGGTGATCTTTGCGGAGACGACATCGACGGCCTGTGCCACCGTCGTGATGCCCTCGGCTTCTTCGTCGGGGATCTTCACGTCGAAGTTGTCTTCGAGCGCCATGAGGAGCTCCACGACACCGAGCGAATCGACATCTAGGTCCTCCTCGAACGTCGCTTTCATCGTGATGCTCTCGCGCTCGATTCCGAGCTCGTCCACGAGCAGATCGACGAGTTTTGCCTCGATCTCGGCACGTTCCATGGTACGGGTACCCCTTCTTTGGTTGATCAGAGAGCCAAGCCACCATCGACGACGATGGTATGACCGGTGACGTAGGCCGCGTCGTCCGAGGCAAGATAGCCCACAGCCGATGCGACGTCTTCGGGCCGGCCGAGCCGTCCCAGGGAGATGTTGCCGACCGCTGCCGCGGTCGCATCGTCGCCCAGCACCGCCGTGAGCTCGGTCTCGATGAACCCGGGCGCAACGGCGTTCACCGTGATGCCCCGTGAACCGACCTCCTTGGCGAGTGATTTCGTGAAACCGATGATGCCTGCCTTGGTGGCGGCGTAGTTGGTCTGCCCCGGGTTGCCCGCGATCCCCGAGACGGATCCGATGGAGATGATCCTTCCCCACCGCGCGCGCAGCATGCCACGCAGCGCACCCTTCGAACACAGGTACACGGAGCGGAGGTTCGTCGTCATGACGTCGTCCCAGGCATCGACGCTCATACGGAGTAGGAGCGTGTCTCTCGTCACCCCCGCGTTGTTGACGAGCACCTCGACCGGGCCGAAGGCGTCTGTCACGGTTGCGAGCATGTTGGCAACCTGGTCCGCATCCCCGACGTCTGCCTTGACCGTCAACGCCTGCCCCCCGGCATCCGCGATGAGCTTCGCCACCTCTTCGGCAGCATCGGACCGGTGGGCATAGTTCACGGCGACGCGGTGACCCTGTTCCGCGAGACGAAGTGCGATCGACCTGCCGATCCCGCGTGATCCTCCCGTGACGAGGGCGACCCTGTTCACGGTTGAAGCCGCCGCGGTCGCGAGGCGAGGATCTCGAGCGCCGTCTTTTCGGTGGGAGGCAGCGCGGCGTCGGAGACTCCGAGCGGATCGATCCGATCGCCCCACCGCATCACGGCGGCGCCCCACGTGAGACCCCCTCCGAACGCGACGAAGACGACCGTTGCACCCGGTTCCACCCTGCCTTCCTCCAGCGCCTCCGTGAGGGCGATGGGGATCGTGGCGGCAGAGGTATTGCCGTACGAGGCGATGTTGACGTAGACCTTCTCCGGAGGGAGCTTCAACCGCTTTGCGGTCGCGTCGATAATGCGGACGTTTGCCTGATGAGGGACCAGGAGGTCCACGTCGTCCACTCCGAAACCCACCTCTGCCAGCGCCTCGGTGGCCGAGTTCGCCATCTGCACCACGGCGTTGCGGAAGATCTCTCGACCCTCCATGTAGATGGTCGGCTCGTCGTGGAGGTACTCCTCGACGTACTCCGTCCCCGAGTGCGTCACGGTCAGCAACTCCGCGAGGTTTCCGTCGCTTCCGAGGTTCACGGCGAGCAGGCCTTCGTCACCGGTCGCCGGCTCGAGTACGACGGCGCCCGCACCGTCTCCGAAGAGGACCCCCGTCGAGCGCACCTCGAGATTCAGGTACGCCGAGAGCTTCTCGACACCGATGACGAGCGCCCGATCGATCATTCCCGCGGTGATCATCCCCGAGGCCATGCTCACCCCGTAGAGGAACCCCGTGCATGCGGCGTTGAGGTCGATCGCCGCGGCATTCGACACGCCAAGCTTGGCCTGGACGAAAGATGCAGCGGACGGGATGAGCCGGTCCGGAGAGCACGTACAGACGACGAGGAGGTCGATGTCCTCTCGCGTGAGACCGGCGGCTGCGATGGCCTGGTGCCCGGCCACGGTCGCCATGTCGGAGGTCTCGACGTGCGAGACCCTCCGCTCCTTGATCCCGGATCGGGCCGTGATCCACTCATCGGAAGTGTCCATGACACTCTCGAGGTCCGCATTGCTCAGCACTGCGGGTGGGAGGCACTTGCCCCATCCGGTGATCGTCGCCCGGCGCATCGGTCGCCTTTCGTCCTGCTCGGCGGTCATTGTACGGCGAGGGCGTCGGCCACAGCGGCGACGTCATCGAGGGAGGAGACGGAAAGGACCAGAGCATCGGGCACACACCGGCGGGCCATCCCTGCGGTCACGTCGCCCGGACCGATGTGAACGAACGCCTCGACACCGGATTCGGCCATCGCCGTCAACGTGTCTGCGAAGCGGACGGGACGCACGATCTGCTCGGCGAGCGTCGCGGCAACCTCGTCACCGATGGGGGCCGCCGTGCTGTTGGCGTAGACGGGAAACGCGGTCTCGCCGAACGCCACGTCGTCCAGGATGGGACGAAACGCCGTCGCCGCGGTCTCCATGTAGGGAGAATGGAACGCCCCGGCGACCTTGAGCGGAATGGCGCGACGGGCTCCGAGCTCCCTGGCGTGTGCCCCGAGCCATGCGACGTCCTCGGTCCCGCCTGCGAGAACGATCTGACCGGGGGCGTTGATGTTCGCCACCCAGAGCCGGCCTCCCTCCGCCCGGCGACGGGAGGCAATGTCCTCCGCCGCTGCGCGGTCGGTCCCGAGCAGCGCCGCCATGCCCGACATGGCCTCCCGGGCCGCGTCTCCCATGGCCCTTCCCCTGGCGGCGACCAGCCGAAGACCCTCTTCGTAGGTCATCGCACCGGAAGCAGCGAGCGCTGTGTACTCACCCAGCGAGTGCCCGGCTCCTGTCGTTGGGCTCTCTCCCGTCGCATTCGAGAACTCCGACCACAGTGCGTATGCGATCGCGTAGAGAGCCGGCTGGGCGATCTCCGTTCGTGTCAGCTCAGCCTCGGGGCCCGATGCGCAGACGTCCGCGAGTGACCACCCCAGGAGCTCATCGGCCTTCGCGCCGAGAAGGTCCGGCCTGGCTGCAAAGACGTCGGAGCCCATGCCGACGGATTGGCTTCCCTGCCCGGGAAACAGCACTGCATAACGCATCGTGTGTACGACCTCGACCCTCGTCGCGGGGTTACCGGCTGCGCAGGCTAGATGTGATGACCGGGGACGTTGCCAACCGGCAGCCGCCGCGCCGCAGCCTCGTGATGACTCATGGCGGGTCGTCTCCGTGCCGATGTCGGAACGCATGCGACGCGCGCTGCTCGTGCTCGTCATCGTCTCGTTCGCCATGGTCGTCCTCCGGGCATCGGGTGGTGAAGAGGCCCCCACCGGACCGACCCGGGTGGTCACCGGTGAGCCCGTACGCGTCGTCATGGGCGCCAACCCCTCGGCTGCGACCATCGAACAGCGGACCGCGGATGCCCTTGGTGTTGCGGCGCGTTCGGCATCGGATCCTCTCATGCAGGCCGGCTGGCGGGACCTGAGCGACGATGCCGCCACCGTCGAGGCCATCGCCATCAGTGCCGCCTCCCGCCTGTCCGCGGGTCGTGCCGCAGCTCTTGCGTTTCCCATGTTCTCCGTAGATGCGGGCGGCGAACGCCTGACGATCGTCGCGATGACGGTCGAGATCATCCCGGGCCGGCCGGGAATGGCGGTGAGCCGGGAGCACGAGGACGGCCACGCCGAGGTCAACGACCAGCTGGCACTTCGCTGTGGCCCTCTGCTCGCCGAGGCGTCGATCGCGAACGGTCTCACCGGTGCCGTCCTCGAACACGCGATAACCGCAGGCTTGAACGGCAGAGCCGATGAGGCGCACACCGTGTACCACGGCATGGTCCAGCAAGCCAGGCTCGGTGAGCATCTGGAATCTGCGCGCCGTGCAGCAGCGCAGGTCGCAGCCGAGGGGTGCGCCTGAGCGTGCTTCTTGCGGTAGCCGTCGCTGCGGAACAGAATGCCCGTTCCCGCCGGGCCTCGGCGGGATCTTCGCGGTGAGAGGGCAGCACCAGTGAGCAACCCATCGGTGGCGAGTCGCATCCCCGTGGGCCCGATGATGCCCCTGCCCGTCCCCCGCCAACTACCAACGCTGCACGATCTCGCCTACAACCTCTGGTGGTCGTGGGACACGGCGGCGACCGCCCTTTGGTCGACCATCGACGCCTTGCAGTGGGCAAGACTCGCCAACCCGATCCCCCTGCTGCAGCAGGTGAAGCCCGACCGCTGGGAGGCGGTGTTGGCCGACCCCTCTTTCGTCGACCGCTATCACGACGTGGAGCGCCGGTTCCAGGCACATCTCATCGGGGAGGGCTCGTGGTTCACGAAGCACCACCCGGAGTCGCGGAGCGGCCCGATCGCGTACCTCTGCGCCGAGTACGGGATCCAGCAGAAGATGCGCCTTTACTCCGGCGGTCTCGGAGTGCTCGCAGGCGACCATGTCAAGGCGGCGTCCGATCTCGGGCTGCCTCTCGTCGCGGTGGGTCTGCTCTACCGAAAGGGGTACTTCCAGCAGGCAGTCGATCCCGACGGCAACCAGCAGCACACCTTCTTGCCGATGGATCCGTCCCGCCGCCCGATTCGACGCGTCCTCGACCCGCGGACCGGGCTGCCCCTCCAGGTGGTGATCGACCTGCCGGGCCGCAGCATCTCGGTCGCGGCATGGCGACTCGACGTCGGCAGGGTCCCCTTGCTCCTCCTCGACACCGACATCGCAGAGAACGACCCCGCGGACCGGCCCATCACGCACATCCTCTACGTCCGGGGCAGGGAGATGCGCTTCACGCAAGAGCTCGTCCTCGGGATCGGAGGAGCCAGGGTGCTCTCGGC
>JBHHXA010000091.1:0-8517 GCA_046756805.1 Acidimicrobiia bacterium | reverse complement strand
GGGCGGTGGGCGAACGTGTTGAGGATGAACAGCGACCGAACTCGATCCGGATGCTCGGTCGCCCAATACAGGCTGATCGGGCCGCCCCAGTCCTGGCAGACGACGGTCGCCTGCGACAGATCGAGCGACTGGAGCAACGCCTCGAACCGCTCGGCATGTCTCCGGATCGTGTACAGGGCCGCCTGGTTTGGCTTGTCGGAGCGGCCGAAACCGAGGTGGTCGGGCACGATCACGCGGTACCCGGCGTCGGTCAGTGGGGTCACGAAGTTCCGATACAGGTATCCCCACGTCGGGTTTCCGTGTGCCATGACGACCGGCGGCCCCTCACGGGGACCTTCGTCGATGTAGTGCATCTCGCCGTCACCGGAGTCGAACCACTGCGGTGTGTAGGGCCATGTCCCGTTGAAGGTCCAATCAGTCGCCATCCGTCGCTCCTGCTCGATCACGCCAATCGTATCGGCGTCGTGCGACCAAGATCCCGTCCAGTCCCAGGCGCGGTGTGGTGGCCCTCGCAGTCGAGACGAGATTCCGCCAGATCCTGAGAGACCTCCTCGTGAACGCCGAGAGATACGGGGGCTCGAGCGTGGACGTCACCATCGCGCGGAACGACGGAGTGGCCACCATCACCGTGGCCGACGACGGGCCGGGCATCGGCGATGTCGATGACGACGCCATCCTCGAGCCATACGTGATAGCGACACACGACACCGCACAACCCGCATCGGTCGGGCTTGGCCTCGCAGTGGCCAGGGACCTCGCCCGCCTCATGCTCGGCGCCCTGATCTACGAGCGTCGAGCCGGCTGGACCCGGTTCATCCTGACACTTCCGATGCCCGAAGCTGATACACCCGGCCCTGACCTACACGAGTCGGCCGCGGCGTCCTGATCCGCCGAAAGCCCGGTTGCTCCGCCGGGAGGTCCGATCTAGTGGTCCGTCTCCCAAACAGCTACGCGGTCTCTGCGGCCATCGACGCCGCCGGCTGCGTCCTCGTCCGCCACGCATTGCCTGAAGCGCCTTCGTCCTGCGTCCTTGCCAGACGACGCCAAGGACTCGGGGACACCGCGGCATCAATTGCGCGACAGACCACTAGCGTCCCTACGCCCCCTTCCGGGAGGAACCATGATCCGCGACCGCGCCGTCCTCGACCAGATCCTAGAAACCGTTGCGAGGTTCGTCTCCGAGAAACTCGTCCCTCTCGAAGACCGGGTTGCAGCCGAGGACGCCATCCCACCGGAGATCATCGACGAGATGCGCCGGATGGGCCTCTTCGGAATGACGATCCCCGAGGAGTACGGCGGGTTGGGGATGACCGCAGAGGAGGAGATGCTGGTCGCCATCGAGCTTGGTCGGACGTCACCCGCGTTCCGGTCGGTCATCGGGACGAACAACGGCATCGGCTCGCAGGGCGTCCTCATCGACGGGACGGACGAGCAGAAGGCGGAATGGCTCCCAAAGCTCGCAACCGGCGAGGTCATCGGCTCCTTCGCGCTCACCGAACCCGATGCAGGGTCCGACGCCGCTTCCCTACAGACCCGCGCCGATCGGGATGGGGACGGCTACATCCTGAACGGCACGAAACGGTACATCACCAACGCTCCGGAAGCAGGGCTGTTCACGGTGATGGCGAGAACCAATCCCGACATCCCCGGCGCAGGCGGCGTGTCCGCCTTTCTGATACCCGCCCCCACACCCGGCCTCGGCATCGGGGCGAGCGAACGAAAGATGGGCCAGCAGGGTGCTCACGTCGCGGACGTCGTCTTCACAGACTGCCGCGTGGACGCCACCCAGATCATCGGCGGTCCGGAGCACGAAGGCCGCGGGTTTCACACCGCGATGAAGGTTCTCGACAGAGGGCGTCTTCACATCTCGGCGGTCTGCGTCGGGGTCGCGGAGAGGCTCATCGCGGACGCCGTCGCGTTCGCCATCCAGCGCATCCAGTTCGGGAAGCCCATCGCACAGCACCAACTCGTCCAGGCGATGCTTGCGGACAGCAGAACGGAGGCGTATGCAGCCCGAACCATGGTGCTCGATGCGGCGCGGCGCCGCGACGAGGGCGAGCGAGTCTCGCTAGAGGCCTCGTGCGCGAAGCTGTTCGCAACCGAGATGGTGGGCCGCGTCGCAGATCGAGCCGTTCAGATACACGGCGGCGCGGGGTACATCTCCGACTACGCAGCCGAGCGCTTCTACCGCGACGTGCGGCTCTTCCGTCTCTACGAAGGGACCTCGCAGATCCAGCAGATCATCATCGCGAGAGAGATGATCCGGGAGGCGACGGCCACGTGACTCGGGCCTCGGGGACCGCGTAGGCTTTGCGACGAGGATCGGCGGCGGGACAGGACGGAACGAAGGAGGGGTCCATGGACCTCCATCCCAATGCCGCGACCGTGCTCGCCGGTTTCGAGGCGTTCGCACGGGGCGACATGGCGGCGCTGAAGGAGCTCTACTCCGAGGACGCCATCTGGCACAACGGCGGTCGCAGCCGCTTCGGGGGCGATTATCACGGCCCCGACGCCATCATCCGCCACTTCGGGGAGTTGACGGCTGAAGCATCGATCGAGAACACGCCTCATGCCATCCTTGCGGACGACGAGCATGTCGTCGTGCTCTCGGGCGCAAAGCTCACCCGTGGCCGGCAGACACTGGAGCTGAACAACGTCTTCGTGTTCCATGTCGCGGGCGGCAAGGTCACCGAGACGTGGATCACATCGATGGATCAATACGCCGCCGACGAGTTCTGGGGCTGACGAGCCCGGCCGAACGCGTGCCGGCGGCGATCGGATAGCCTGAGGCGCCCCACGTCTCCGGAGCGCCATGCACGCCATCACCGTCACCGAAACCGGTTCCCCGAGCGTTCTCGACTGGCAGGAGCGAAGTGACGCCGTCGCTGCGTCCGGCGAAGTCCTCGTTCGCACCGCATTTGCGGGCGTGAACTTCATCGACACCTACCACCGCAGCGGCCTCTACCCACTCCCGTTGCCATTCGTTCCCGGCCTCGAGGGCAGCGGCCGCGTGGAGTCTCTCGGAGAAGGCGTCACCGAGTTCGCCGTAGGCGATCTCGTTGCGTGGACCGACGTGCTCGGAAGCTATGCCGAGCTCGTCGCCCTCCCGCAGGACCGTGTGGTCGCAGTGCCCCCGCAGATCGGAGCCGAGGTCGCTGCCGCCAGCTTGCTCCAGGGCATCACGGCCCACTATCTCGTCAACGACACCTACCCGCTCGGACCCGGGGATCGCTGTCTCGTCCACGCTGGAGCGGGTGGCGTGGGCCGGCTGCTCATCCAGATGGCGAAACGCATCGGTGCCGAGGTGTTCGCCACGGCGGGAGGCGAGGAGAAGGTCGCCGTCGCGAAGGCCGTAGGCGCCGATCACGTCATCGACTACACCACGCAGAGCTTCAAGGATGCGGTCGAGGCGATCGCAGGTCCGCGCCCGCTCAACGTCGTCTTCGATGGTGTGGGAGCTGCGACCTTCGACGCCGGGCTCGACCTATTGGAGCCGTGCGGTCTCATGGTGGCGTTCGGCAACGCCAGCGGACCCGTGCCCGCCGTCGACCCGCTCCGGCTCTCACAGGGAGGGTCGCTCTACCTGACGAGACCCACCATGGGCACACACATCCGCGAAACCGCCCGGCTGCGACAGCGGGTCGGGTCGCTCTTTCGGGCGATCACGGCCGGCGACCTCGACGTCGCCATCGGCGCCAGGTTCCCCCTCGCAGACGCAGCAGGAGCGCACACGGCGCTGGAATCCAGAGCTACGACGGGCAAGGTGCTCCTGGAGCCCTGAGGCGGCGCCCCTGGGGTATCTAACCTCCCATCCATGGAGATGCCGGAGCGCAGACGGGCGCTGCTTGCCGCAGGCAAGGACTTGATCCTCTCTCAAGGGTTCACCGGCACTGCCGTCGACGAGATCTGCGACCGCGCCGGCGTCACCAAAGGCGCGTTCTTCCACTACTGGCCGACGAAGGAAGAGTACGGCCGCGATCTTCTCGCCCACACCTGGCAAGCCTTCGAGCAGGCCCATCCGGAGAACTCGTCGCCGCCCGCGACCCTCGACGAGCACATCGACTTCATGACCCGGTTCATCGCTTCGGACGGCAGGCTCATCCCGATGATGGCCCAAGAGCTGGGAGCTGCCTCTCCCGAGATCGGCGCCCAGGTGCGCGGCTACTTCGCCACCTGGACCCGCTGGCTGACCACGGCCCTGGAAACGGCAGCGGCCGGCCGCCCCGGGTTCGAATCGCGGTCGGTGATGGAGTTCATCATTGCCTCGATCGAAGGGGTCCCTGTGGTCGCCGCTCAATTCGGACCCGATGCGGTCACCCATACCGCAGAGCATCTCAAGCGCTATGTCGACACCTTTGTGACGACGAGGTAACATACCGACCAGTCGGTATGTTGTCCTTCACAGAGGAGGCCCGGGGATGGATCGATATGCGCTCGTCGTCATGGCGGCTGCGGACAGCCCCGAAGGACGGGGCCGCATGGTGCACATGCTCGAAACGGCACGAGGCCTCCGGGCCGCGGGCAAGCACTTCGAGATCTGGCTGCACGGCGCCGGTGTCAGCTGGGCGTCGGTGTTCGATGCGGGCGAAGAGCGGTTCGCCCAGGCGTACGGCCCACTGTTTGCGCAAGTCAAGGACTCGATTGCGGGCGCTTGTGACTTCTGCACGGACGGTCGCTTCCAGGTCGGCGATGCCGTTCGCCGGCTCGGCATCGAGGTGGTCGGCGGTGAGGAAAGACACCACACCGCAGCGGACCTCATCGGCGACGGCGCCAGCATCATCACGTTCTGAGACCAGACAACACAAGAGGAGAGACAGCATGGCAGTAGAGGTACTCGTGGAGTACACCGTGGCCGAGGGTCGGGAAGCCGAAGCGGATCGGGTGCGAGCCGCGTTTCTCGAAGCCGTCGCCGGCTGGCATCCGGAGCAATTCACCTACCGGGTCCTCAAGCGTGGCGCGGAAGGACAGGCCTTCGTGCACCTCGCCTGGCTCGACAGCCCGGAGACCCAGCAAGCGCTGTTCGACACGGACTTCTTCAAGGAGTTCAACGAGGGGATGCAACACATCAGCGGCGGCACGGTGAACGCGAGTCCGCTGCTCCCCTGGAACCCGGCCTGAGACAGTGGCCGGCGGGGTCCCTCCGACCCGTCGGGTAGGTTGGCGGCGCCATGTCGGGGCGTCCCACATCCAGCGAGCCCGCCCGAGGAGCGGAGCGGGACCTCGTCGTCGAACTCACCGGTGTCAGCGTCGTGCGCAACGGGCGAACCATCCTGCGTGACGTCGACTGGGCAGTCCGCGGTCACGAGTCGTGGATCGTGCTGGGACCCAATGGTGCGGGAAAGACCACCATGCTCCAGGTGGCGTCGACCTATGTGGCGCCCACACGAGGAACCGTCCGGCTCTTCGGCAGACGGCACGGTGCGGTCGACGTGCGAGCCCTCCGAAAGCGGGTGGGCTACGCCGGCATGGGGCCCGCCGCCCTCATCCACCGCAACCTGCCCGCGCTCGAGATCGTCGTCACCGGCAAGCATGCTTCGTTCGTCAGCTCCCGCTGGCACGACTACACAACGGACGATTGGGGCCGGGCCCGGGCCAGCCTCGAGAAGATGGCGGCATCGGAGCTCGCAGATCATCCGTATCAGCAGCTGTCGGCCGGGGAGCGGCAGCGGGTGCTGATCGCTCGCAGCCTGATGGCGGACCCGGAGCTGCTGCTGCTCGACGAGGCAACCAGCGGGCTCGATCTCGGCGCCAGGGAACGCATGGTTGCGTCACTGGGAGAGCTTGCCGTAGACCCTTCAGGCCCCGCGTGCGTCCTCGTCACCCATCATGTCGAGGAGATCCCGCCGGGATTCGACCACATCGTCATGCTTGCGGACGGGCGACCCGTCGCGACCGGGGACATCGCAACCACGCTGACGGCCGCGGCGCTGTCGGACTGTTTCGCCGCCGATCTGCGGCTCGAACAGACCGAAGGCAGGTATCGAGCCTGGAGCCCGGCCCGCTGAGCTCAGGACCCGGCGAGACCCGGTGGGCTCCTCGGCGTGAGAAACGGCATCATGGCCCGCAGCTCGGACCCGACAGACTCGACCAGGTGGCTCTGTTCCGCAGCGCGGGTTCGCAGCAGATTGTCGCCGCCCGCCCTGCTCTCCGCCATCCATTCGCGGGCGAAGCCACCGGATTGGATCTCGTCGAGAATCGTCCGCATCGCAGCGCGCGTTTCGTCGGTGATGATCCGTGGTCCGCGGGTGTAGTCGCCGTACTCCGCGGTGTCTGAGATCGAGTACCGCATCCACGAGAGGCCGCCCTCGTACATGAGGTCCACGATGAGCTTGAGCTCGTGCAGCGTCTCGAAGTAGGCGGACTCGGGCTGATAGCCGGCGTCCACCAGCGTGCCGAAGGCCGACTTGATCAGCTCCGCCACCCCGCCACAGAGGATCACCTGCTCCCCGAACAGATCCGTCTCGGTCTCCTCCTTGAACGTCGTGCCGAGCACCCCGGCTCTGGTGCCGCCGATGCCCCACGCATAGGAGAGACCGAGTGCGTGGGCGCTTCCCGACGCGTCCTGATGCACGGCAAGGAGACAGGGCACACCGCTTCCCTCGACATAGGTCCTGCGCACGAGGTGACCCGGTCCCTTCGGCGCCACCATCAGCACATCGACGTCGTCGGGTGGGACGATCTCGCCGAAATGCACGTTGAAGCCGTGCGCGAAGCACAGCGCGTCCCCGGGTTGGAGCCCGTGTGCGACATCGCTCGCATACAGATCGGCCATGTGCTGATCCGGGACGAGCATCATGATCACGTCGGCATCCCGCGCGGCGTCCGCGGGTGACGCCACCTCGAGGCCCGCCTCCCTCGCCGCCTGAGCGCTCGATGAACCCTCGCGGAGCCCCACAGTCACCGGGACCCCGGAGTCGAAGAGGTTCAGGGAATGGGCGTGGCCCTGGCTACCGAACCCGAGGACCGCGACCTTTCGCCCCATGATGACGGCGGGGTTCGCATCGTCGTCGTAGTAGATGTCGGCCATGGCACAGCGCCTCCCGTTGCTCGTCCGCACTCTGCGGCGGATGCGGGAATCTAGTGCTCAGTAGTTGTCGGGCACGAACGTTTGCTCGCCGATGGGGGGACGGATGTAGCTCGCGTCCTCCTGCCGCGGCGGCAGCTCGATGTGGCTCGGCCGAGGCTCCGCGTACGGGATCACGCTCAACAGATGGCCGATGCAGTTCAGTCGGGCCCGCCGCTTGTCGTCGGCGTCGACGACGTACCACGGAGCCTGCTTGATGTCGGTGTGGTCGAACATGATGTCCTTGGCTCGCGAGTACTCGACCCATCGCGCCCGCGACTCGAGATCCATGGGGCTCAGCTTCCATTGCTTGGTCGGGTCCTTGATCCGAGCCCGAAAACGACGCTCCTGCTCCTCGTCGCTCACCGAGAACCAGTACTTGATGAGAAGAATCCCGGCCCGCACGATCATGCGCTCGAACTCGGGACAGGACCGAAGGAACTGCCGGTACTCGTCCTCGGTGCAGAAGCCCATGACGGGCTCGACGAGGGCCCGGTTGTACCAGGACCGGTCGAAGAGGACCATCTCTCCCGCAGCAGGGAGCTGGGCGACGTACCGCTGGAACCACCACTGGGTGCGCTCCCGGTCCGTGGCCTTGCCGAGCGCCGCCACGCGGACGACACGGGGGTTGAGACGCTCGATGATCCGCTTGATCACGCCACCCTTGCCCGCGGCATCGCGGCCCTCGAAGACGACGACTACGCGGAGTCCCTGCTGCACGATGGAGTCCTGGAGCTTCACGAGCTCCTCCTGGAGCCGTCGCAGCTCCTCCTCGTACCGGCGCTTCTTCAGCTTGACACGAACGACGGCCTCAACGGGCTCCACCACCGAAAGACGTGGTGTCCCCGATGCCGTCGGCTGCGAATCGCTCATCTCCACCTCTCGCTGCCACCCTACCGACCCGACCGCCGGTTCGTCGGACGGCGTTACGCCGACTATCGACCCCGGTCCCGCTCCCGTAGGGTGGCCGCCGCATGAATCCCGATCCCCCACCACCGCCTCCACCTCCTCCACCTCCTCCCGTAACCCCCGGCCCGGGGATCCGACCGGAGGTGCGGCTCCTCGTGATCATCGCCGTGGTGATCGTGGGGATCGTCGGGGTCATCTTGCTCACTCGGGGTAATGGTGACGAAGTCGCGGCGCCACCCACGCCCGGCGCTACGAGCTCGTCAACCAGCGAGACGCCGGGCCCCACCGGGTCGACGATCTCGCCACCCGGAACGAACCCGGGGACGCCGGCGCCATCGACCTCAGAGGCCACCACCGCCCCTGTCCCGGTTCCGGTCTTTCAAGAGACGACGTGCCGGTTCGAGCTCCCGGACGACACCTCACCCCGCTGTGGTTTCGTCTCCGTGCCCGAGAACCGTGGCATCGACAACGGACGATCCGTTCGGCTCCACGTTGCCGTGTTCGAGTCCCAGAGCGGGAGCCCGAAGTCGGACCCGATCGTCTAT
>JBHHXA010000090.1:0-8575 GCA_046756805.1 Acidimicrobiia bacterium | reverse complement strand
TCAGTCCACCCGGCGGTGCAGCTCGGCGGACTCGATGATGGTGGCCGTGATCTCCTCGATTGATCGCGACGTCGTGTCGATGATCGGCAGGCGCTCGGAGCGGAACATCCGGTCGGCGTGGGCGAGCTCGCGCTTGCACATCGCAAGGTCGGAGTACTCGCTGTCGGGCCTCCGCTGCATGCGGATCGTGTGGAGCCGCCCTGGATCGATGGTGAGGCCGTAGAGGCGATCACGGAACGTTCGGAGCGTGACGGGTAGCTCACCGTCCGGGTGGTCCTCCGGGGCGACCGGATAGTTTGCGGCCCGGATGCCGTAGTGCATGGCGAGTGAGAGACAGGTCGGCGTCTTCCCCACGCGGGAGACGCCCACGAGGATGACATCGGCGCGAACGTAGTGGTCGATCCCGAGCCCGTCATCCGTCATCAGGGCGAAGTCGACGGCGTCGAGTCTGAGCTGATAGCGGGCCGCATCGCCTATCCCGTGGTACTGGCCGGGTCTGCGCGAGGCGCTCAGCCCGAGCTCTTCGGACAACTCGTCGACGAAATGGTCGAACAGACCGATCACGAGGCCCTGAGAGTGTCGCAGGACGTCCTGGAGACCGGGATCGCTCAGGGTGCTGAAGACGATCGGCCGCGGTCCTCGACCCGCCACGACGTCGATCTCATCGACCACGGCCGCGATCTTCTCGGCATCGACGAACGGTCTCGTCTCGTACCTGGCATCGACCGGCTCGAAGCGAGCGATGAGGCTGTGCGCAAACGCCTCGGCGGTCATCCCGGTGTGGTCGGACACGCAGAACACGGTCCGGAGGGGTTGCATGGCCGTCAAGGCGTGTCCAACGCTTCCGAACGTGCGAGGAACAGCCACGTCTCGAGCACCGTGTCCGGGTTGAGCGAGAGCGAGTCGAGCCCGATGTCGACGAGCCACCGTGCGAAGTCCGGGTGATCCGACGGCGCCTGCCCACAGATCCCGATGTACTTGTCCCGCTTCCGGCACGCATCCACCGCCAGGCTGATGAGCCGCTTGACGGCCGGATCCCGTTCGTCGAACAGCGGTGCGACGAGCTCCGAGTCGCGGTCGATGGCGAGGGTGAACTGAGTCAGGTCGTTCGAACCGATCGAGAATCCGTCGAAATGGTCGAGGAACTCGTCCGCCAGCAGCGCGTTGGAAGGGATCTCGCACATCATGATGAGCCGGAGTCCGTCGACGCCGCGCTCCAGTCCATGCTCGGCGAGCAGGGACACGACCTCCTCGGCCTCGGCAACGGTCCGAACGAAGGGAACCATGACCTCGACGTTCGTCAGCCCGAGATCCCGTCGTACGGCCCGGATCGCCGCGCACTCCAGGGCGAAGGCCTCGGCAAAGCCCGGATCCCGGTACCGCGATGCCCCTCGGAACCCGATCATCGGGTTGTCCTCTCGGGGCTCGTACCGTTCGCCACCGAGGAGATGGGCGTACTCGTTCGATTTGAAGTCCGAGAGCCGCACGATCACCGGCTTGGGGTGGAACGCCGCGGCGATCGTCGCCACGCCCTCGGTCAGCTTGTCGACGAAGAACGATTTCGGGTCCCGGTAGCCGGCGATCCGCCCGTCGATGTCTCGCCGTAGCTCCTCGGGCAAGGCGGCGTGATCGACGAGGGCTCTGGGATGGATCCCGATGACGTTGTTCACGATAAATTCGATGCGGGCCAGCCCTACGCCGTGGTTCGGCATCCTGGAGAAGGCGAGCGCTCGCTCCGGTGTAGCCACGTTCATCATGATCTTCGTGGGAGCCTCGGGCATCGCATCCAGTTCGATCCGTGTGAGCTCGTACGGCAGGCTGCCCGCATAGACGAAACCCGTATCGCCTTCGGCGCAGGACACCGTCACCTCGTCCCCGTCTTGGAGCACCTGTGTTGCGTCGCGCGTCCCCACCACGGCGGGGATCTGCATCTCCCTCGCGATGATCGCGGCGTGGCACGTGCGGCCGCCCCGGTTGGTGACGATGGCTGAGGCCCGCTTCATGACCGGCTCCCAATCGGGGTCGGTCATGTCGGCGACAAGAACGTCTCCCTCCCGGACGCGGTCCATCTCTCGAGCCTCGCGCACGATGCGGGCAACACCGGATCCGATGCGCTGGCCGACGCTGCGCCCGGTCGTGAGGACCTCGCTGCGTGCGGGGAGGGTGAAGCGCTCGAGGACCCGCCCGCCGGACTGGCTCTGCACGGTCTCGGGGCGGGCCTGGAGGATGTAGATCCGGCCGTCGCTGCCGTCCTTGGCCCACTCGATGTCCATGGGTCTGCCGTAGTGGTCCTCGATGGTCACGGCGAGACGCGCCAGCTCCTCGACCTCGGCGTCCGACAGGGAGAACCGCCGTCGGTCCGCGCCGGGGACCGGGACGCTCGTCACTGTATCGCCGCCGTCCCCGTAGATCATCTTCCGCTCTTTGGATCCCAGCCTTTTCGAGATGACCGCAGGCCTACCGGTGCGCAGGTTGGGTTTGTAGACGTAGAACTCGTCGGGATTGACCGCACCCTGGACGAGCAGCTCACCGAGACCGTAGGACGAGGTCACGAACACGGCGTCGTCGAAACCGGACTCGGTGTCGATCGTGAATGCGACGCCACTCGCTCCCAGATCGCTGCGGGCCATGTGTTGCACACCTGCCGAGATGGCGACATCGCCGTGGTCGTACCCGCGGTGGACGCGGTAGGCAATGGCACGGTCGTTGTAGAGCGATGCATACACGTCGCGCACGGCGTCGAGAACGGCCTCGATGCCCCGCACGTTGAGATACGTCTCCTGCTGGCCGGCAAAAGAGGCATCGGGTAGATCCTCCGCCGTCGCAGAAGACCGGACCGCCACGGCGACGTCACCCTCGTCCGCCAGCGCCGTGTATGCCTCGGAGACGGCTGCGACGAGGTCCACTGACAGGGCTGCGGAGCGCACCCAGCCGCGGAGCTCACGTCCTGCTGCGCTGAGCGTTGCGACGTCGTCGACGTCGAGTCCGGCCAGCCTGGTCGCGATCCGGTCCGTGAGATCGGCAGTGTCCAGGAAGTCGCGGAAGGCGTCGGCGGTCGTAGCGAACCCGCCCGGCACGGAGACACCGGCCTCCGAGAGATTCGAGATCATCTCGCCGAGCGATGCGTTCTTGCCGCCCACGTCCCCGAGATCGTCGAGCGAGATCTCCGTGAACCACCTGACCAGATCCACAGTTGCCGCACCCCCGTGTGATCGCACCGAGGCTACTCGATCAAGGGCCGCGGCAGATGCATGACGGCGCTTGCGCGACTCGTCATCCCGATTGAGACTCAGCCCATGATCCGGTTCGGGATTTCTCTGCTTCCCCCCGACGGAGCGACGGACGGTGACTGGCTCGACGAGCTGAGCAGCCGTGGCTTCGACGCCGTGGAACTGCCCTTCGTGTCCGGCTTTCCGTGGAACGAGAAGCGCTGCGGTCTATTCGGGGAGGCGGCAGCGGAGAGGGCCTTCGCCGTATCGGTGCACGCCCCCTATTTCGCCGTGCTCACCGTGGAGGACGAAGAGCGGCGCACGACCACGCTGGCGGCCATCGAGCACACGATGAAGCTGGGCAAGGCCCTGGGGGCGCACACGATCGTTGCCCATGCCGGCTTCGTAGGTGATCACGCAGCCGACGAGGTCCACGACATCATCGGCGAGGGTTTGGAGCGGATCGCGCCGAAGATCCGGCACCTCGGCGTCGCTCTCGGCCTGGAGACCTCGGGCAAGGAGAGAGCGTTCGGCTCGCTCGGAGACATCGCGCTCGTCGCTCAACGGTTCCCGTTCGTCAGGCCGGTCATCGACTGGGCCCACGTCCACGCCAGGTCGGGTGGGGCGCTCACGACCAAGGAGGCGTACCGGTCGGTGATCGACTTCTTGCGGGAGAAGTTCCCCGGCTGGGCGATCGATCCCCTGCACACGCAGTTCACGGACAACGAGTTCGGGCCCAAGGGAGAGATCCGTCACGTTGCGTACGGAGAGGGGACCCTGCGGTCCGGCCCGTTGGCGGCCGCGGCCATCGAGGCGGGAATGCGGATGACCGTGATCTCCGAGGCCCGCGACATGGCGAGCCACGAGCGCATCCTCTCTGACCTCCGCTCCGCGGAGAGCGAGGCGCGTCCCGCATCGACGGGTGTGGGCAGACGGCTGGCGTCCGGCGCCGTGGCGTTCCCCGGCGTGGTGACCGTCGAACCCGATGGTGACGGCTTCGTGACGACCACGCTGGAGCGCCCCGTCCGGCTCACCAACATCGACAAGACCTTCTTCCCGGAGGACGGGTACACGAAGGGCGACCTCACGCAGTACTACGCAGCGGTGGCGCCGGTGCTGCTTCCCCACCTCGCCGGCCGCGCTCTGTCGATGTCGCGTTATCCCGACGGCATCAGCGGCGGGTCGTTCTACGAGAAGCAGTGCCCGTCGCACGCCCCGGAGTGGGTGGTGCGGGCGCCGATCTACTCGTCGCAACGAGGGGTCCCGATCGAATTCTGCACCGCACCGGACTCCGAGAGCCTCGTCTGGCTGGCGAACCTGGGGTGCATCGAGGCGCATCCCTGGCTCAGCAGGACGGTACATCCCGACATGCCAGACTTCGCGGTGTTCGACCTCGACCCGCAGGAGGGGTGCACCTGGGAACAGGTGAGGTACGTGGCGGGTCTCGTGAACGTGCTGTTGGAGAGGCTCGGGCTTGCCGGCTACCCCAAGACCTCCGGCGCCAGCGGCATCCACGTCTACGTGCCGCTGGAACCAGTCCACACGTATCGGCGGGTGCGAGCGTTCGTAGAGGCCATCGGTCGAATGATCGCCGCGGCCGATCCGGATACCGCCACGATGGAGTGGGACATCCCGAAGCGAGGCGCGCGGGTGTTCATCGATCACAACCAGAACGTTGCAGGCAAGACGATCGCCTCGGTGTACTCGGTTCGTCCGGTCGACGGTGCCAGGGTGTCGACGCCGTTCCTGTGGCCCGAGCTCGGTGAGGTCACGCCGGACCTCTGCGACGTCCGGTCCATCTGGCATAGACTGCGCCAGTTCGGTGATCTCTTCGCACCCGCGTTGCTCGGAGGCCAGCGGCTCGAGGGTGCAGAGAGGGCGCTGGGGATCGATTGACGAGCGCGAGTTGAGGATCGGGATCGCAGTGTGGTACATTTTTCCGGACGCGTTGTCGACTCAATGACGTGTCCGGATCTTCCAGGTGACTTGATCCACGAGGCCGGGGAGCATCCCGGTAGGGGCGGAACGGTGCCGCACCGCGGCACGAAGAGCGCCTCCCCTATAGGGGGGTCGACCTCGGGAGCGTGCCGGGATCCGGTCCGACTGCGACCGGATCCCCCGCGTCCGACCAGTCGCTCCACGACCCCGGGTAGAGCGCCGCAGTCGGCAGCCCTGCGATTTCCATCGCGAGGAGGTCGTGACACGCAGTGACACCGCTGCCGCAATACACGACGGTTTCTTTGCCCTCCACCACACCAAGGGACTCGTACCGTCGCCTGAGGTCGCTCGCAGAGAGCATGCGCTTGTCGACGTCGAGATTGTCCGCATGGGGGGCGTTGGTGGCGGTCGGGATGTGGCCGGCCACCGGGTCAATGGGCTCGACCTCTCCCCGGTAGCGCTCCGGCGCCCTTGCGTCCAGTAGCAGGATCCGGTCGGTCCCGGCACGCACGGCCGCGCGATCCCATGTGGGCATGTGCTCGCCCACCGCGCCGTACTCGACCGCAGGGAACGCCGGCGCGGCCGTGGTCGTGGGCCTGCCTTCCGTCGTCCACGTATCCCACCCGCCGTCCAGGACGCCGATGTCCTCGTGGCCGATCCAGCGAAGCATCCACCACAGTCGTGCGGCGATGGTGCCTCCGGCGTCGTCGTACCCCACGACCCGGGATCGGGGCCCTATGCCGAGCCTGCCGATCGACCGCGCAAACGTGTCAGCTTCGGGGAGCGGATGCCTCCCCGGTCCTCGAGGTGCGCTGAGAACGTCCTCGAGCGAGACGTGAAAGGACCCGGGGATGTGTCCTTCGTCGTAAGCGGCACGACCCGCGCCCGGTCGTCCCAGATACCACCGGCAGTCCGCGATACGGAGCTCCGGGTCATCCAGTTGGCGGGCGAGCTCGCCCGTGGTGACGAGCGAACCCGAGATCAGCGGCGCCAACCGAACAGCGCCTTGGCGAGGAGCTTCCAGTAGCGGGGACCGACCCGTCGCGGCAGCCAGCCGCCCATGAGCATCGTGGTGGGGAGGGTCCTCGCAGACGTGATGCTCTTGGCCACGCAGAAGCTCTTGAGCCCGTCCGGCCCGAGGTGTCCACCGAGCCCTGAGTCCCCGGTGCCGGCCAGGGTGATGGAGGGGAAGAAGAAGTTGATCAGATGGTCGTTGACCGCCACCGTGCCCGTCTTCATCCGGGATGCCACTCGTGCCCCGCGGCTCCGGCTCTTCGTCCAGACCGAGCCGTGCAGCCCGAAGCGGGAGTCGTTGGCGAGGGCGAGCGCCTCGTGCTCGTCCGCAACCCGCATGACGGGGACGACGGGTCCGAACGTCTCTTCCCGCATGAGCTCCATCGAGTGGTCGACGTCGACGACGAGTGTCGGCTGGTAGTAGGTGCCGTGCTCGGTGTCGTGCCTGGCACCGCCGTGTGCGATCGTCGCCCCCCTCTCGATCGCATCGGAGACGTGGCGCTCGACGATCTCCACCTGACTCGGAGAGATGAAGGGCCCGATGTCGCCGCGGTCGCCCGTGGCCACGTTGAGTCGTTCGATCGCGGTTCCGGCGGCAGCGAGAAACTCGTCGTACACGTCTGAGACCACGTAGACCCGCTCCACCCCCACGCACGTCTGGCCGGAGTTGAAGACGCCCCACGACACCGCAGCTCGCGCCGCCCGGTCCACGTGGGCGTCCTCGAGCACGATCAACGCATCCTTGCCGCCCAGCTCGAGGATGACGGGAGTGAGGGTCTGCGCAGCTGCGACGGCGATGCGCTTGCCGACGGCGGTGGAGCCGGTGAAGGCGATGACGTCCACGTCCGAGCGGACGAGGGCTTCGCCGGTGGACCCGCGCCCGTGCACCACCTGGACGATGTCGTCGTCGAGCCCCGCTTCCCGCGCCAGATCGGCGACGAGAGCGCCGGAATGCGGGGTCACCTCCGACGGCTTCGCCACCACGGTGCAACCCGCCGCCAGCGCCTGGAACGTGGACAGCATCGTCAGATAGAACGGGTAGTTCCAAGGCGTGATGACGGCCGCGACGCCGCGAGGGTGGTACTCCGTCCAGCCCTTGGTCGTGGGGAACGGCCACGATCTGCCCCTGGCGGGAGCGAGCAGCTTCCCGGCGCGTCTCGTGAAGAAATCCATCGCAGTCAGCGCCGCGGTCACCTCTGCGAGCGCTTCTCCCCGGTCCTTTCCGGTCTCGGACCGGATGACGTCCGCTACGCGGTCCATGTTCTTCAACACGACTCCGACGTAGGACCGCAACGCACGGCGCCGCTCGCGATGTGATCGTCCGCCCCAGGCGGCGAATGCGGAGCGGCTTCTGGCGACCGAGGCGGTGGTCTCGGATTCCGATGCGATGGGGAGGGTGCCAACCAGCTCACCGGTCAGCGGGCTGTGGATGACGAGCTCCGGCGGCTCATCGGGGCGGATGGGCTCGACCGTCATCGGCCACCGGTCGCATCTGCCGCCTTGCGCGGTGCGGGGACCAGCCCCCGCGGCGCCGCAGCCGCCTCCCAGGGCCGGGCGATGACGTGCCAGGCGAGCAGCAGTGCCGGGAGGGGGAGGGCGAGCATCGAGTCGACGCGCACCCGGTTGTACGAGACCAGGGAGCCCGCGAGTTCAGCGATGGCAGACCCACCGACCTCGAAGCGCCAGCGGCGCGGTGCGGGATGACTGACGAGGTCGAAGCCAAACCTGCTCCCGGTGACGAGCCACTTGCGGCCCCACCACGACTGCCGGATGATCCGACCCACCTCGGTCTCAGAGCCGTCGATCAGCCGGACCACAGACGTGTCCGCCGGCTCGATGATCCAGCGGCTGTCGTCGGGCAGCGTGGCCGTCGAGACATGGATGCGACCGAAACGTTGCAGCCGCGCCAGGACGGCGTCACCCGTGCGCAGCTCCCATCGGTTCGACAGCCAGGGGCTGGCTAGCTCGGCGGGGCCGGTGATGAGGTGGTCTGTGAACGATCTGGTCATGCGGTCTCGCCGGATCAACGGTACTAGTGCTCCCGCGCACAGGCTCCCGGCCGCGGGATCGGAGCCGACTTGCAGGAGACGCTGCGGGACTGGAGACTCCGGTGCGATGCAGCTCCATCTCATCGACGGTACCTATGAGCTGTACCGGGCGTTCTACGGTGCACCACCGCGGTCGGATCCGACGGGACGCGAGGTCGGTGGCACCTACGCCATCACCTCGAGCACGCTCGGGTTGCTCTCGGAGCCCGGGGTGACCCATGTAGCGGCGGCATTCGACACGATCATCGAGTCGTTCCGCAACGACCTGTATCCCGGATACAAGACAGGGGAGGGCATCGACCCGCTCCTCCGGGCGCAGTTCCCGCTCGCCGAGGAGGCGATGCGCGCCATCGGGATCACGGTGTG